>CACXFW010000056.1 GCA_902767065.1 uncultured Lachnospiraceae bacterium
CCCATCAGTCGTCGTCACCTCCCAGATAAGCAGCGATGACACGCGGATCATTGCTGACCGATTCCGGATCACCATGCGCGATGATCTTCCCATATTCCAGCACCGTGATCTCCTCGCAGATCCCCATGACGAACTTCATGTCATGTTCAATCAGCAGAATTGCGATCCCGAAGTCATCCCGGACCTTCCGCACCGTCTCCCTGAGCTCCAGCGTTTCATTCGGATTCATCCCCGCGGCAGGTTCATCCAGAAGAAGCAGCTTCGGATCAGAAGCAAGAGCCCTGCAGATCTCCAGCTTTCGCTGCTCACCATACGGAAGCTGGGAGGCAACATAACCCGCCTTATCGGCAATTCCGAAGACATCCAGAAGATGCATGGCCTTGCTGTCCATCTCCCTCTCCCTGTCCCGGAATACCCTGTCCCGGAGGATGCCGTGCCACATGCCGTAAGTCACCCGGTTGTGCATGCCAACCTTTACATTATCCAGAACCGACATTCCCTTGAACAGGCGGATATTCTGGAAGGTCCGGGCAACCCCGGCCTTGGAGATAAACTCCGGGGTCTTTCCCGTAATGTCTACGCCGTCCAGAATGATGGTTCCCTCGTTTGGCACATACATGCCGGTGAGCATATTGAAGGCGGTCGTCTTCCCCGCCCCGTTCGGCCCGATCAGGCCATAGAGATGTCCCGTATCAATTGTAAGCTGAAAACCGGAGACTGCCTGCAGTCCCCCGAAGGAGATTCCGAGATTCGTCACTTGCAGAAGTGCCATATCACTCCTCCTCCTTTCCATGCTTCTCAAAATAGCTGCCATCCGCCTTCTCCACAGGTTCCTCCCCGGCCGGATTCTTCCCCCGGATCTTTGCCACAAACCTCTGGCGCAGCTGTACAAACGCCGGTGCCTGGTTAAACAGCATGATCACGATCAAAACAATCGAATAGATGAACATCCGGTACTGGCTGAAATCCCGCAGAAGCTCCGGAAGAAGCGTCAGGAGCGCTGCCGCAATGATGGAACCGGGTACATTGCCCATTCCTCCGAGCACAACCATCACCAGCACATTAATGGACAGGTTGTAATCATATTTCTTGAAATCAAGCGTCGACAGGTTCAACACGTAAATCACGCCCGCAAGCCCTGCAAAAACCGCGCTTGAGATAAACGCCATCAGCTTATAGCTGGTCAGGTTGATGCCGATGGACTTCGCCGCGATCTCATCGTCCCTGATCGCGGTGATCGCGCGTCCCGCCCTGGAATTCATCAGGTTCAGGACAAATGTCACGGTCAGAAGCAGCAGCACAATCCCGACCGTAAAACTGATCATCATGTTGGGAGAGATCTTGTTGATTCCCGAAATCGGCTGCGCTCCCTTGATCAGAGGCTTCGCACCCGGCTCCAGCCGGAAGGAGCTCTGCTCAAGCGCAAGATGGATTCCTTTGGAGTCCACGCCCAGATAGGTCGTGCTGAGAACATTCTTCAGGATCTGGCAGAACGCCAGCGTTACAATCGCCAGATAGTCGCCTGAGAACCGGAGGACAGGGACACCGACGATCACGCCGAACACGCCGGCCGCGGCCGCGCCGATGATCAGCGTGATGATCACACGCGGAACCTGATGCATGGTAAGGCCGGCCCCGTTATAGAACACAACGCCTGCCGTCGCGCCTGCCAGCATGAACGCCGCGTGCCCCAGAGACAGCTCTCCCAGGAATCCGACGACAAGGTTCAGGGAAACCGCCATGATTGCATAAGCGCAGATTGGAATCAGCATGCCCAGCATCTTGCTGGAGAGCATCCCAAGATTCCCGGCGATCTCAATCCCCGCCCAGAACACAAGGATCAGGGAAAAGGAAAACACATAGGTTCTGGTACTCTTCTTTCTGGTTTTTCCATTCTTCTTCGCCATACGTCCCACCTCACACTTTCACTGCCGTCTTCTTGCCCAGAAGCCCTGTCGGCTTCACGAGCAGAACGATAATCAGCACCAGAAAAACGATCGCGTCGGAAAGCTGTGTGGAGATATAGGCCTTTGACAGATTCTCGATTACGCCCAGAAGGACGCCACCAAGAAACGCGCCCGGGATCGATCCGATTCCCCCGAAGACAGCCGCGACAAAGGCTTTGATGCCTGGCATGGCGCCGGTTGTCGGAATCAGCGTCGGGTAGGAGCTCAAAAGCAAAGCGCCCGCGACCGCCGCAAGCGCAGAGCCGATGGCAAAGGTCAGGGAGATGATCCCGTTGACATTGATTCCCATCAGCTGGGCCGCGCCGCGATCCTCGGATACCGCCTTCATCGCGTGGCCGATCCGCGTCTTATTGACGAACCACAGAAGAACCACCATGATGACGATGCTGACCGCGATCGTGACGATCGTCTCAGCAGGGATGCTGAGTTTCCCGCCGGCAAGACTAAGAGGAGGCAAGGAGATGATCGAAGTAAAGGACTTCGGATCGGATTTCCACAACAGCATGGCGCTGTTCTGCAGAAGGAAGCTGACGCCGATCGCCGTGATCAGAACCGCCAGGGAAGGCGCCGACCTGAGCGGACGATAGGCAACCCGCTCGATTGTGATGCCAAGCAGCGTACAGACCGCCATGGCAAACAAAACCGCCAGCAGAGGGTTCCATCCCCTTGAACAAAATGTAAAATAAACCATATATCCGCCGATCATGATGACATCACCATGCGCGAAATTCAGCATCTTGGCGATACCGTAAACCATCGTATAGCCAAGCGCGATCAGGGCATAAACGGATCCCAGTGAGATCCCGCTGATCAGATAGCCCAGAAACTGCATACTCTCTCCTCCGGTTCCTCTGCAAGGCAGCCTTGAGAATATGGCAGGCAGAAATCCCTGCCGGAGCACATTCATCTTCTATGCAGGCACTCCCATATTCCCGGCTCGTCCCGAATCATACTACGTATGACAAAGGGGGCTGACGAACGCAGCCCCTTTGCCACAGAATCATTTATCACTGCTTCCTGTGAAATGGATCAGTTGTCTTCAGTTCCTTACTCGGCATCAAGGCTGACATACTCACCGTTCTCGATGATCATGCCGCGCGGAGCCTTGGAAACGGCACCGCTCGCATCCCATGTCATGCCTTCGCCGGTCAGACCGTCATAGGAGAAGTCTCCGCCTGTCAGAACCGCCTTGACTGCCTCGCAGATCTCGGAAGCATCCATATCGGAGGTAACACCCGCCTTTTCACAGGCAGCATACAGAACCTGGACAACATCATAGCCGTCAGCAGCAAACTGGTTCGGAACATCTCCGCCCGTCTTCTCCGCGTACTTGGCGACGAAGTCCTTCGTCTTCTCATCCGCCGCATCAGCAACGAACGGGGTCAGCAGCATAACGCCTTCCGCCAGAGCGGTATCAAATCCTTCTACGGTAAGCAGTCCGTCAAGACCGTCGCATCCGAAGAAGTTTACGTCATAGCCCATCTTATCCGCAGCGATCAGAACCTGGCTTGCAGGGGTGTAATAGATCGGCAGGAAGATCAGGTCTGCACCAGCATTCTGGCAGGACTGCACCTGCGTGGTAAGGTCAGTGGAGTTGTCATCCGTGAAGGCTTCCTCGGCCACGACTTCAAGGCCAACCGCCTCGGCTTCCGCCATAAAGGTCGCATAGATGCCGGAGGAATACGCGTCAGCGGAGTTGTAGATCACGCCGATCTTCTCGCCAAGTTTCTGGCTGGAGATATAATCCGCGGAAGCGGTTCCCTGGTTCGGATCCGTAAAGCAGACCTGGAATACATTGTCGCCAAGATCAATGACATCCTGGGAAGAGGCCGACGGAGTCAGCAGAAGCATGTTATCGTTCAGAGCCTCCGCTCCGACCGCAAGACACGGGCTGGTCGTAACCGTTCCGCCCAGAAGCTGCATGCCCCAGTCCTTCAGGGTATTGTAAGCGTTCACACTCTTCTCCGGATCGTGCTCGTCATCCTCAAACTGAAGCTCGAACTGAAGATCCGGATTGGACGCGTTGACATCCTCGACAGCGATCTCCATGCCGTTCATGACGTTCGATCCATAGATCGCAGCCGCACCGGTGATCGGTCCGATTCCACCGATCTTGATGGTCTCGGCAGCGGCCGCACTCATGACAAAGCTCGCCGCAAGAGCGCCAGTCAAAGCTACTGTGATTACCTTCTTCATGTTTTCTTCCTCCTCCTGAAACAAATTCTCTGAAAACCGCCGCGTTCGCAAAGCTTCCTGCTCAGCAGCGATGGAGGTATTGTAACATTAAGTTTTTCATTATTCAATCGCAAACATGCCAAAAACCGCTAAATATTACGGTAATCAGAGGATTATCCTGTAAAAACAACGCTTGTTGAGGTGTGTGTGTTCCATCTGTATCCCGAAAACGGACTTTCTGCCTCATTTTGATGAATCGTAATCTTTTTCAGAAAAAGGCAGGAAGTCGTAATCCCCGTACCCGTCTTTCTGACTGACGACGGAATCTCCAAAGAAGCAATCCGGGTGCTGGTAAAGCAGGAATTGCCGAACTCTTCAAGCGTTTCAGGAAGACGGATGGAAGTCAGCGCACTGCACCTTTCGAACGCTTTCGTGCCGATCATCCGGATCCCGTCCTCGATCTCTACTGTCCGGACGCTCTTACCGGAAAACGCGCTGTCCCCGATCTTTGTAATCTCCAGAATCTCATTTCCTTTCTTTGCATAGTGCGGAATCCGGAGATTGGGTGAGGTGAAGTCGATCACCTGTCCGGTAACAGGATCCCGAAGCTCCTCCTCCATCAGATCACGCGTCAGGATCACCTGGTGACGGACCGGCAGCATCTCAAACTGCATCCCGTTTGGAGTAAGAGACGGATCCGTCAGGGAATTCTCCATCGAGCAGGAGGCCAGTTTCCAGTTTCCGCACTGCTCTTCCGTGATCTCCCACTGTGTACCCTGCGCAAGCTGAAATACCGCCTGGGTTCCTGCGCGGAGGAAAAACACTCCCTGCGCATCGCTCGTTCCGCTTCCCGTCACCTCCCCGGATTCCGGATCACGGATCCTGTAGGACAGGTACCGGCCAGGAAGGAACAGATCCCCGATCCTTTGAGTCAGCCGGATTGGGAAGGTACAATCCGTCTCGATATCCGTCTGCTTCTCCACGACAAGCGTCTGCAGATCATTCTCATTGATAAACGTATTCCCCTCGCAGCTGACAAGCATCCCGAAAGAAGGATCGGAAAGATCCATAGCCTCCCGGATCCTCAGATCCCCCTCCTGGGCCTCATGCTCCATATAATAAAGGTCTGTCCTGACACTTCCGTCTGAAACCGCGATCGGAAGGATGGGTGTCTCCAATGAAGCTTCTTTGCGCACGCGGATGATTCCGTCTTCGCCGGTCCGGTTCAATCTGGTTCCGGAAGGGATGTTGTCCCTTAACTGAATCCAGTCAACGCCGGATGCCGCATGCCATGTGCCACTTTCGTACCGCTCCAGACACAGAGAAAGTACGGCTCCTTCCGGGACACGGTCCCATCCTGCGCTGCCGGAAAGAAACTCCTTCCGGATGAGGGATTCCTGGCTCAGATCGACAGAATGGATTTCATTCACAAACAACGCATCTGTCATGTCATCAGACGCGCATCCTGTCAATTGCCTCCCTTCGCCGGGGGAAACGCACACTGAGGCGTAGGCTGCGTTGTCTTTCCTGACAAGAGCCCCTTCTGTTTCGGTAACTCTCCACAGCCTTCCCGGCGCAATCCCGGACAGAAC
Organism: uncultured Lachnospiraceae bacterium; assembly: GCA_902767065.1. Lineage (GTDB taxonomy): Bacteria > Bacillota > Clostridia > Lachnospirales > Lachnospiraceae > Porcincola. Next base: position 5,735 of record CACXFW010000056.1, read on the forward strand.
CACTGTCTGATCCTCGGATACGCAGATCAGGCCATCCGAAACCTCACTGCGAAGAAGCGCTCCCTCTCTATCGTCCGCAACCAGGACCGGTCCGTTCAGGGCCTGGAATTCACCCTGCTCATTCTGGACCTCGATCATGAATACACACTGAAGGCCGGATGCGGCCCCTTTGGAACGCTCCTCCATCAGATACCGGTTGGCCGCGTCGTCTCCGCTCTGCGCGCAAAACTGTTTGCGGAACATCCCCTGGCAATCCTCCCCGTTGATGAACAGCGCCTTTGACAGATCCTGGCCTCCCTCCCCGAGGACACCTGTGTGAGGCTGAACGCCTGCAGGATACACCTGCGCAAAAAACTCATCCGGCATTTCACTCACCCTCCATGCACAGCCTTCCTCTCCCAGATCCGGGAAGGTCGCGCTCATTCCTGCCGTCAGGGTAAAATATCCATCCTGATCCGTCATAAGCTCCTCTCCGTCAGAGGTTATGTACGGCGTATTGCCCCGTGCCTGGTAAGTTCCGCTGGCATCCGCAGTCTCAAGCAGGAAGGAAAAGGCTCTTTCAGATGCATCTTCGCCCGGATCAGAATCTCCTGCGATTACCGGGCAAAGATAAAAGAAGAATCCGCTTTTGCTGTGCTCCGTCAGCCCCCACAGCTGAAGGGATACCTGAGAATACCCCGAATAGGACATGGAGGTTCCTGCCGGGATTGTTCCCGTAAAGGAATCGATCTCCGTCGATCCGGAGAGAACGCGGATCCGCTCGTCTCCGATCAGGTTCACCTGCATCGGGAATTCCACCGTGAATCCCGTCATCCCTTCCGGCGCACACGAAATAAGCGGCACCAGGCCGGACTGTGTCCGGACAATATCCGGATATCCCGGAGTAAAGACTGTCGTGCGGTTTCTGTGAACACCGGAAAGCACGGATTTTGATACCTTCAGGCTTCTTTTTTTCCAGCTGTTCCGTATGCTGACGTATTTCCTGGTGCCAAGGAGCGGCATGACAGCCGCCGCAAGTCCTCCGTCCACTGCCTCATAACCATCCGGAAGGTCCGTCTCCTGGATGATGTAGACGCCGGATGCCTCAAGATGTTTCAGCACAACTTCTTTTCCGGCACATGCAAGACAGAAGCAGCCGTTTTCATCGGTCACAAATTCCTCCTCTTCCATGATTCCTTCCACACCGGGTACAGGATCAGCTGTCAGCGAAGGATTCTCCGGATCAAAGGAGGAGAGGTCCATTCCGGAGCGCACCTTCCAAAGACGGAACGTAAACGGTTCCGTACACTTTTCTGCTTCCTTGTGGAGCACCTCCTTCTTCAGAACCAGTTCTTTCCATCTCCAGGCATTTTCCAGTGTAACCAGGCTTCCCTCAGGGCCAAGGATCCCGCTCTTTTGGGTTGTCACACCGGCATAATCCGTCAGTTCCCCGAAGGAAGCCTCATCCTCCTTCGCCTCATAGACGCATCCTTCCTGAGGATGGAGCGCGATCACCTCCCCCGCATGCAGAATTACACAGCTGTCCTCATCCACGGTATGTTCCGCAAGGATCTGGTTCTCCACAAGTCCCTGATCCGGATCGACCGTCCAGTAGCGCCGACCCTGCATACTGTTTCCATTCTCCGTGACCCGGACGCGGAAGACATCCTCCGGGGGATTTCCTCCATCCGTCAGTCCGAATACCTTCTTCGTAAGATACAAAGGCGGATGCCAGGTATTCTCAAACCGGCACACTTTCCCCTCCGGCGTATCCTCCTGCTTTTCAGACACCTCATAGGTGGCCGAAAGAATCTCACGGGCCGTAAGATCGTCCGCACCCGGTTCATTTTCAAAGACCGCCCTCTGGCCGCTCATCAGGAAGAATGTTCCGTCCTTCCCGGTGGTATGCAGCTGATTGTCCGATGACCAGGCAGATGATCCGGACGCATCCTCCGAACGCTCCTCCAGACGGTACCTGTGAAGCGCCTCCGGCTCTTGTCCCCGCATCAGGCAGAACAGGAATGACGCATCTGATTCCTCTTTCGCAGGGTGGTTCCTGAGAACCTTCTCCACGATCAGGACAGACCGCTCCTTCAAGCTCACCTCCACCGCGTTCCCCTGAACCAGGTCACCATCCGGCTCATCGCTGCTGATGCTGTAGAAGGAAGCGCAGTGATAGGCATGCTCTGCAAGGGTCTTTCCGTCCCCTTCCCCGATCAGCGGCCCGTTCATGTGGAGAAACAGATGAACCGAATCCCCCATCTCCAGCGAAAAACTGCTTCCGTCCGTCTTCTTTCTCAGATCCACCGCGACACTGAGTGCCTCGCCCATCTCCAGGGTCCAGTCCTCCTGACGAATCCATCCGTTTTCCGGGATCAGGACGCTGTCCGGTGAATGTCCTTCCGACGGGAAAAGTGCATCCCTGTCAGCATTCAGCCACACGACAGGATCAATTCCCCGCCTGGCAAGCGCCTTCGTATCCACGCTTTCCAGAAAGCCGTTCCATGTGGCATCATCAAAGATACGGCCGCTTTCCGCCTGGGCTCTCTCCTCCTTTGCCCGTTCAAGGTGGTTGCAGACAACAAGTCCGAAGATCGGCTGGGCGGAGGTATTCGTCACATCAATCCGGTAGGTATACGGATCCCCGGGGCCGATGACGGCGCTTCTGTCACCTGATGTAAAGTCCTCCCTGTCCGGTTTCACGGTGAGGTCTATTCCATCCGTCAGACTGACAGCGGTATCGGCCTCAGACAGAGCCAGCGCATACAGGACGGTTCTTTGCTGTGTAATCCCGTCTGAGTCAATGTCCGCTCCAAAGGCCTCAAGCGCCCCGGCTTCCTCTCCCGTATACGGGACCACGATTCCGTCATCACAGGCGGTCTCGTCATCAGATCCCAGAATCCGGCAGGCCGGGTCATCCAGTCCCTCTCCCGGCATGACAGCCGCAATGTTCGGCATGGCGTTGAGGTTCTTCAGATCCCGGTAAGGGCAGAAACACCCGAACTGCACGCCCGCCCCGTTCAGCCACATCCCGCTTTCCATGCGCGGAATCTGTTCCGGGTCAAGGTTGATCGAAAGGTGCAGGATCACCATCGTCCTTCCGGTATTTTTCCAGTTGTTCACAATGCCGGTATCCGGATCGATCCGGACGCTGACATCCCTGCCCTTCCAGAGGGAGGGAGTAGTCAGGGACCTGTCCTGATCCCCCATCACCAGTCCGGCCTTTAACGGCGCAGAAGGATCATAGATCACGCCCTCAGGCAGAAGGTCGTAAAACACATATTCCCTGCGGTCCGGAACCGGAAGCAGGGAGCCGCTTTTCATCAATCGCCTTGCGGCTTCCATGCTGTACACACGGTAGCCTTCCACACAGCCGATCGTTACGGTCAGAAGAACGCCGCCGCTTTCCGGGTCATTTTCCCTGAGTACCGTCTTGACCGCTCTTGCGTGCCTTTTCAGTTCCGTCAGCTGCGCAAAGGAATTCGCGCGCATGGAAATCACCCCGTACAGGGATCTTGTCAGATCCCCGAGCCCGGGCTCTGAATAGTTTTCATTCTCATCCTCCAGCATATCGTGGAACCATTCCTCCGAAGAAGTCCCCGTGCTTTTGGCAAGTACGCTGCCAAGATGTTCCACCTTGAATGCGGCAAGATCGCCGTCTGAGCCTTCGGACAGCAAAAGGCCGCATACCGGACTGTCCTGCCTTAGGCAAAGTCCCGAATCAATCACACACGAAGAGTCGTAGTCGGCTGCGTGATGAATCACCTTTACGCGCCACGCCTTTCTCTGAAGCTGTTCTTCTGAAAAAGTATATGTAATCTTTCCGGTGCTGTTCCAGGGGCAGGAGGATACCAGCTCCCAGTCCGTGGAGTCCTCGTACAGGGCATAGATCTGGGTAGACCGGTCAGCCCCCGGGCACTGCTGATCAGACATTGGCGCACATACACGGTCCTCAAACAGATCCATTCCCCTGTCCCTGATCGTGACGCTGATGTCTGAATAGTAATAATCCTGCGGTCCGAGAAGCTGCATCCTGGGCTCTTCCTGGGAAGTCAGTGCTGTCAGATAGACGACATCATCCGCTGTCGTGACGTCATAGCCGCATCCATCCCGGTAGCTTCCGGCTCCGGGACCTCCCGTCTCATGGGTATAGGAATACCCTCTGCACTCCGACCGGATTCGGAACGGGATCGTCCCCGCCTGGCTGCCGGTTTCTCTCGACAGCCTGTACTCATTGATCCAGCCGCTCAGGGATTCATTTTTCCTGTCATAAGATACAGATCCGTCCAGGGAACGGGCACCGGTCCACGCCCCGATGCCCACATCATCTCCCTTGTACTTCCATTGATAATTGACAAATGTCCAGGATGCGGACGCGGATGCTTCACTCACCGGATCCATCCCGTCAGATGGTGTAAGCGACAGAAAAACCTCCAGTCCCAGCACAGTGGAATTCTCCAGGACCGCATCCCGCCTGAGCGCGGTAACGGCGATCGTCGACAGAGCGAACATGCCATGAATTCCATCCTGTCCAAGATCTTCCGTATCCAGGAGAACAAGGGCCTGTGAACCTTCCTCTGCCATAGAGCAATTCACGATTCTTCCCTGTCTCGCGGAGCCTCCCGATGCCCCCGCCAGCCTTGTCAGGCTCCCGATCAGGCGCAGATCTCCTTCGCTGACCAGGCCTTCTGCCGTCGGGTGCGCATCCACCCGAAGCGACCAGGGCTGGTTATACTGACCCTGAGTGTCAATCTGCCATGCGACGAACAGCCACTGATCCTCCTGCCCGTCGAAAAACGACGGCAGGTCCATCCCAAGCACACGCCGCACCTGATCCTTTGTATAGAGCGCCGGCAGGCAGCTGACGGATCCATCTAAGAGTGCATCTGCAGATGCACCCAGAAGCTGCGCATTTGAATCAATGCTCCCGGTCAGCTCATCCACATCCTCTTCCCTGACCGTACCATCTGACAGTGTCACTCTGATCTCAGGTGTGAGAGACCACCCTGAACCATCTTTAAGATCCAGGATGGTAACCGGATGGTACAGAACCTGGAAGGCAGTATTCGTTCCGGCTGAGATCTTCCGGATATTAAAGAAGACGAGCATTCCTGCCTGGTCATCCGGGAAATAGTTGAAGGGACTGTTCAGGCTCTGGGCAGGATTTTGCGGTGTTCCCCGTGGGATCCCGATCTGGGAAGGATTGATCTGTCTTCCCATACGGTCACACATCAAGGCCTCAGGGACACGGATTTCGACATTTCCCGCTTCCAGGTCTGTCGAAGTATGAAATTCGATCTGATACTTCAGGGAAAAATCATCCTTTTTGAATACGCTGTGAAGATCCGCCTCATTGACATAGTAATCTGAGCAGGACCACAGGGGCCCTCCCTTAAGAAGCATCCTTCCTTTCTTTCCGGCAGGCAGCTTCCTTCCCGGATCAATCTCCGTCGCCGCTCCGGCTTCCTCCTGCGGCAAAGCGGCAAGCTCTGCCAGCGTCATGGATCCCTCATATCCATATTCCTCTTCCGGATCCGCCTTCTCCCCGGAGAGCGTTTTTCCCGCCTCCTTGTTCTGATCCTGCAGGACACTTCCTGTTTCCGGATCGTGATCTTCATCAAGAATCAGGCCGCCGGAAAAGTCTTCATTGAGCTCCACCGGCCCGGCAAGGATCACCTGATCCGCGCCCGGTATGCCGTCCGCCTTCCCTCCGGCTTCTTCCGGGTCCGTATCTGATCTATCCGGTCCGCCCTGTGCGGGGTCTGACCCGCTGTCTTTTGCCGGATCCGGCGAGCCGTCCCCTCCTTTGCCAGCCCGGTCTTTTTCTGTGGATCCGGAACGATCCAGACCTTCCCTTTCTGCGCCGCTTACTCCGGAATCACCATCTCCTGTCCTGTTTTCCTGGCCGGAGGCTGGCTTACCGGAGCCGTCCGGCAGGATCTGTCCGGAGGCTTCCTGCCCGGAGCCATCCTGACTGTCTGGCAG
>CACXFW010000057.1 GCA_902767065.1 uncultured Lachnospiraceae bacterium
CGTTTCGTCATAGCACAAGGCTTCTGGTTTTACTATGTTTTTTAGGCTGTCAGACGCTCAACGAGTTTGTAAGTTTCAGGCTCAATGGGTTTGTCAGCTGATATTTATCGCTTATTCGTACTCCACCGTTGCCGGCGGTTTCGGAGTAAAGTCATACAGAACTCTGTTGGATCCGGGCACTTCTGCCAGGATGCGCTGTACCAGGTGGTCGATCAGCTGCGCGGGGAGATCTTCTACCGTAACTTCCATAACATCGGACGTATTGATGGCGCGGATGATGCAGGGCCAGGCAAAGGTTCTCTTTCCATCCTTTACGCCGGTAGACTTGAAGTCCGGCACAACCGTAAAGTACTGCCATACCTTGCCGGAGAGCCCGTTTTTCTCAAACTCCTCCCTGAGGATTGCGTCGGATTCCCGGACCGCTTCCAGACGGTCGCGCGTGATCGCGCCGGGGCAGCGCACGCCAAGCCCGGGTCCCGGGAACGGCTGACGGTAGACCATGTTGTCCGGAAGCCCCAATGCCTTTCCGACAACACGAACCTCATCCTTGAAAAGCAGCTTGACAGGTTCGACCAGCTCAAAACTCAGCTCCTGTGGAAGCCCGCCGACATTGTGGTGCGCCTTGATCCCCTGTTCGCTTTCCAGGATATCCGGATAGATCGTTCCCTGTGCAAGGAACGAGATCCCCTCCAGCTTAGCGGCTTCCTCCGCAAAGACCTTGATAAATTCCTCTCCGATGATATGGCGCTTGCTCTCAGGATCACTCACTCCGGCCAGCAGATCCAGAAAACGGTCCACAGCATCGACGTAGATCAGATTTGCGTTCATTTCGTCACGGAATACCCGGATCACCTGCTCCGGTTCCCCTTTGCGAAGAAGTCCGTGATTTACGTGAACGCAGACAAGCTGCTTTCCGATTGCCTTAATCAGAAGTGCCGCCACCACGGAAGAATCCACGCCTCCGGAAAGCGCCAGCAGAACCTTGCCGTCTCCCACCTGATCCCGGATCTGCTTTACCTGTTCCTCAATAAATGAAAGCGCCTGGTCTGTGGTAGTGATCCGCTCCATCGAGTCGGGTCTGTGATTTGTATCCATCGATCTCACCCCTCCTGTCAGCGCAGCATTCTCCGGATCGGACCGCAAAGGAAGCCCATCACCTGTCATCATTTTCCTCCGGCTGATGATTCTGTCTGAGGTATCATCCGCTACCCGGGTGCTGCTTTTTCAATTCCTTGTTACGATAACAGGGACAGTGTAGCACAAATACGGCATTTGTAAAATTAAAATATCCTGCCTGTACGGTTGTCCTGTAAGGATCCGGCTCCTCTACAAGGTTCCGTTCTTAAACTTCCGGATCATGTCCCAGGTCAGGGATATGCTGCCATCCTCGATCTCTACCTCACTGCGCTCCATCCACACTGCCTCGGACAGCTCTTCCCCGCCATCCGTGTTCAGGTGCACGGTGGGATCACCGTCCACCTCGGCGCTAAAGCCCGCGATCAGGGAAGAAGAGAACGGCCAGGGCTGTGATTCGATGTAGCGGATATTTTTCACCCTGAGCCCGACCTCCTCCATCACTTCCCGGCGGACCGCGTCCTCCAGCGTCTCCCCGATCTCGACAAACCCCGCGACCAGAGCGTGCCTCCTGTATCCGCTGCGGTTATACCGGGTCAGCAGGATCCGGTCTGAGTTCACGATTGCGATGATGACGACAGGAGAGATCCTCGGATAGTAAGCGTGTCCGCAGGAAGGACAGATAATCGCTCGTTCCTGTTCAGAATGGACCGTTTCGCGTCCGCACCTTCCGCAGAAGCGGTGCAGGTCATACCAGTTCGCAAGCTGCCAGCCGACCGCTCCCGAGAAAGAGCAGACAGCCTTCTCCATCTCCCGGAGCACCATCACGCTCTTAAAGACCAGAATACCGCATCCATCCTTCTTGAGATCCTGTTCCCAGGAGGACGCCGGAGCGCTGTAATAGCCCTGCTCATCGATGGAGAACAGGTAAAATGCATGCTCTGCCGCGCCGGGACAATATTTCCGGATCAGGGAAACCGTCGGCAGCTGAAAGCCGCAGCCCGCATCCGGCGCTTCGCCCCCCTGCTCTTCCTTCATGCCGTCCGAAGATGGAGCCAAGGCCGGAGCGCTCACCAGAAGCACCTGATTGTCTTTCTGCAGGATCATGATATCATCATCGCCGGGTTTTCTTACTGCATAATCACTGTGATAAACATGAGGCAGAATATCCTGAAGCATCAAAGCCACCTTTCTTTTCTTCTGTCCTTCTGTCTGTCCTTTTCCTTCCGTCCTGTCCTTCCGTCCTGTCCTTCTGCCCTGTCCTTCTGTCCTGTCCTTCCGTCAGTCATTCGGTTTGATATAGAACCGGCCGGTGACGCGCTCCGTCCGCACCACATTGACAAATGCCTGCGGATCTGTCTCTTTTAATGCCTTCAGCACTTTTTTCAGTTCCGGAGAAGAAATCACCGTATAGAGCATAGTCCGCTGCTTTCCCTGGTAAGCGCCGAGCACCTTCATCTCCGTGATCCCATGCTTGACGCATCGGTTCAGGCAGGCAACGACGTCATCCGGGTGATCTGTAACGACAAAAACCGTATCCTTCTTGTAACGGTTGTTGAGGAAATGGACAACCTGGGTCGTCGCATACTGAAAGATAATAGAGTACAGCGCTCTGTCCCATCCGAACAAAAGTCCTGCAATGCTCAGCATCACAGCATTAAAGCCAAGGATCACCGTGAAACCGTCCACGGGTGTATTCTCTGTCAGGAAAATGGATATGAAATCCGTTCCGCCGGTTGTTGCTCCCGCAGCCAGGGCAACAGCAATGGAAGCACCGTTGATGATACCGCCGAACACACTGACCAGGAGAGGATCCGCCGTGATCGTATAGGAGGGAATGATCTCCGTCAGAACAGTCACCGTTCCAATCGTGATGAAGGAATAGAGCGTAAATTTCTTTCCGATCCTGCGAAGGCCCAGCCAGATCGGCGGCAGATTGAGCAGCATGTACAGACGGCCATAGGGGATGTCAATCCCACGGTATTTGGAAAAAATATCCTGGATCAGAATCGTCATTCCGGACAGGCCGCCCGGGAACAGACCGCCCGGCCTGACCAGTGCCTGCAGGTTCACTGAGATGATGACGCCTGACAGAATACACAAAATGACCCGCCTGATATCATCCTTCCCAAATTGCATCCCGATGGATTTCATTGATTCCGTCTCCTTCCCGGCTGGATGTGTCCATTTTCCCCGTACATTGGCAGTTCCCGAAACGATGGAGCAGCTTCATTATAAAACGATATAGCGCATCCCGCCATAATCAATTCTTCAACCGGCTATGCCATGTTACTGGTCTCACCCCGGCCAGTCCCAATGTGGCACAGGTAACCACAAGTGCTGCCATTCACCGCCGCCCGCCCTGTGGGCAAAAAAACGGCCCGGCCGGAACTTGTCGTCCCTCGCCGGACCGCAGGTGGAATCCACGTATCTATTTGCTGCACCCCTACATCAAATCAGACTCAGAAGCCAAAGCTTCCAGCCAGTATACCGTTACTATCCCACCCAAATCCATTATAACAGAATGATTGCTACAATCAACTAAATCTTACCGGAAAGTCTCATGAAATATGTGGAATGTTCACAAGTCATGCTCCACGCCTGTGCATCTGACATGCGTTTTGGATGCTGAGCGTCTGGAAATCGCCGCCATCAGCCGATGCCGCTTTGCGTGACCTCCACCTTCACCGGGACCTTCCCCGTCAGTTCCCGGCTCCGCTCATCCGGCCCGCCTGTCGAGACGTAGAACACATAGCGGTCTCCGCCCGGCAGGAACTGTCCTTTTTCATTCACGACACGGAAGGTATCTGCGTCCAGAGCGACGCTGCATTCCACCTCCTCATGCGCCAGAACAGCCACCTTCAGAAAACCGCACAGCCGTGGGTTGGGCGTCCTGTAGGCGGAATCCACCGGATCGACGTAAACCTGCAGCACATCCCGGGTTGGAATGTCACTATGGTTGACGCACTTTACTTTCATAAATGCATGTCTTCCTCCGTCTTCCGGCTTCCGCGGAAGATCCCGGCACGATGC
>CACXFW010000058.1 GCA_902767065.1 uncultured Lachnospiraceae bacterium
CAGGCAGACCGGCCGGTCAGGGAACACCTTGTCCAGGGAGGCTTTTGTAGGAAGGTCTTTCTTCTTCCAGAAGACATTGTGCCAGCAGGCGCCGATGACCCATCCTTCCGTGCGGCCGGATGCCTCCTCGGCTTCCTTGACCCACTGCACGCACTCTTCCTCGGAGATGGCTTTTGACAAGTCGACACAGCTCAAGAATAATCCGGCCATAAGCAAGTGGGTGTGGCTGTCATGGAAACCTGCCATTACCAGTTTCTCCTGATACTCTTTGACAATAGTGTGCTCGTCGACATAAGGATCGATGTCTTCTCCATATCTGCCGACATGAAGGATCCGGTTGCCTTTGATCGCGACGAATCCGGGAAAGGTCCCCGGGTAGACGCTGTCGAACACAAGATTGCTTTTAATGATTAAATCTGCTGTCATCTCTTTTGCCTCTTTCTTTTCAGAATACTAGAATACAAATCCCATGATGATGAATCCGATGATGCTCAGTCCGGCCGGAACGAGGATCAATGGAACGGCGGTCTTCGCGTATTCCATATTCTTGATTCCTATAGATGCACAAGTTACGGTTACCGCATCGGAGTAGAAGCAAGCGTGGCTTCCGAATACGGATCCGCAGATAACGGTAGCGATTGCAAGGTAAATATTAGCATCCAGTGACGCAGCAAGCGAAACGATGATCGGAAGGGTGATGGCTCCAACGCCCCAGAAACTTCCGGTGCAGAATGCCAGGGCGGCAACAACGACGAATGAAAGAACCGGCAGAAGTGCAGGGCTCATGATCGGCTCGACCAGTCCGATGACATACGGTGTCAGACCAAGTGCATCGTTGAAATCCTGCAGAACGAATGCAGCGATTACCAGCATCATGATATATAACATATCCTTGAATCCATTGATGAGAGCGTCACAGCATCCGCCGATCGTCAGCTTCTTCTGGATCATCAGCATGATCGCGGCAACCGGTGTCGTGATGACCATGGCGGTCAATACGTCCTTCGTGTAAATGCAGACGGCGATGCATACCAGCATAGGAATGATGAAGTTGAGGGCGCTGCTCTTCGGCAGTTCTTCTTTAGTGGATTCTTCTAACGCGCCTTCTTCGTAGTAATGATCCGGGAAGACACGGCCGGTTTCCTGTGCTCTCTTTTCCGCTTTCTTCATAGCGCCGAAGGTTGGGATGATTCCAAGGACGAAGAGAGGCACGACGAGCACTGCAAGCCATGCGTACAGCATGAACGGAATCGTGTGCAGATATGCACTCAGACCGCTCATTCCTTCGAGTGCTTTTGTCTCTTCGATCTGCCCGGCGTAGAAGATGGCCCATGCAGTGACCGGAATCAGAACGCAGACAGCGGCGCCTGTCGAGTTAACGATGTAGGCCAGTTTCTCTCTTGGGATTTTCCACTTGTCAGCGAGATCTCTCATTGCGATTCCGACTGCCAGCGCATTGAGATAGTCGTCAACAAAGATAACGATACCGAGAACCCAGGCAAATAACTGGGTCTTTTTAGGACTGTTCGCATACTTGGTTGCAATGTCCGCAAATCCCATTGCGGATCCTGACTCGTCAAGCAGCCGAATCAGGACGCCGAACATACCGAACAGTAAGATGTAGTAGGCAGAATTGCCGATCTGGTTATAGGAGTACTCTAACCAAGTCCCCCACCAGCTTCCCTTCGCGAAGATGATAGCAGCAACGAACGTACCCAGCACCAATGATTCCATCGCGCGCTTTGATAGGATCGCTGTTACTATGACTACCGCAACCGGGATCAAACTAATGATTCCATACGTATCCATTGTGTCCTCCTCTCATTTTAATGGGTGTCAGTAATCAGTTGTTCTAGATTGCGTCGGAATAGTACTTTTAGTAAATTGATTTTGTATTTGTTCTCTGCCAAAGCCACGCAGTCCTTCACTGCCAGCTCCGCAGCTTCCGCAGCAAGTTCTTTGGTAAGTGTCTTACCCTTTAGGAAATCCTCTGCCTCGGCCGCTCTGCGCGGGACCGGGGCGACAGCTCCGAAGGAGACCTCTATGTTCTTCACGAGGCTGCCTTCCATATCCGCATTGATCGCGATGCTGACGATCGGGAAATCGATCGATTTCCTCGTTCTGTGCTTGAAGTAAAGCTGCTTGCTCCCGGCACAGATCTTCGGGATGCGGATGCAGGTAACGATCTCATCTTGGTCCAGGATGGTAGAGCCCCCGATCGGCGTGTCGAAAAATTCCGTGATCGGAATATCCCGCTGATTCGTGACGACCAAAGCGTTGACCGCGAGCAGCGCCGCGCCGAGGTCAGAAGGGGATACCGCTACGCATCCGCAGTTGAGACAACGCTCTGCTTCTTTATTGAATCCCAGCTCGTTGATCGTCCTGCTGATTTCATCGTAGAGATTCCGCTGTTCCAGCGGCAGCTCTTCCGGCTTGACTCTTTCTGAGTTCAGCAGGGCTTTCTCGCTGAAGCTGATGGCTTCCTTATCTGACAGGGCCGCCTGATCCGTGATGGTTCTGAAACTCTCATCCATGGATTTCGCTGTCGTCCTCGCCTGGAAAATGGATTTGACGACTGTTGCAGGTCCGTGGGCTGCATCGCCCGCTGCGAAGATGTCGTCCAGCACGGTCTGACCGGCGTCCGCATCCTTGAGGTCGATGCCTTTGCTCTTCTCCTGCAGTTTGTCGAATCCTGCCATGTCGATTCCCTGGCCGATGGCGATCACGATATTGTCTGCCGTTCCTTCGAATGTCTCTCCTTCACAAGGGATGATGTTGTCCAGACCTTCCGCGTCTTCGTCGCGCTTCATCATCTTCTGGAACACCAGCTTGTCGATCGTGCCGTCCGGCTTCTTGACGACTTCCTTCAGTGTTGTCAGTTCGCGGATGACGACGCCTTCGTGTTCTGCCTCCAGGATCTCGTCTTCTTCGGCCGGCATTTCATCGTACGGGAGAATGCTGAGCAGCGTGACTTTCTCCGCGCCCATCTTCAGCGCGCTGCGGCAGACGTCAAAGGAAGTGTTTCCGCCGCCGATAACGACGACTTCTTTGCCGAGCTTTTGCTCCTGATGCTCTGCTACCTGATAGAGGAACTGCAAAGCGTTCAGGATGCCTTTGGCGTCGCGGCCTTCGAACTGCAGGTTCAGGGAGACCCACGCGCCGATCCCGACGAAGAGGGCATCCGCCTTAGCGGACAGTTCTTCCATGGTGATGTCTTCGCCGACCTGGACGTTCATCCGGAATGCGACGCCCATGTTCTCGAGCACGCCCCGGATCTGCTCCAGGATGGATTTCGGCAAACGGTAGGCGGGGATGCCGTAATACAGCATGCCGCCGATGTGCTCGTTCTTATCGATGACCGTAACGCTGTGTCCGTAGGAACGCAGGTAATAGGCTGCCGTCAGGCCAGCCGGTCCGGCGCCGACAATGGTGATGTTCTTCCCGGATTCTTCTGCCGGAGTCAGGAAGAATCGGTCTGCGCCGGCCAGGATATAGTCGCCTAAGTAACGTTCCACTTCCCGGATGGAAACGCTCTCGTCGTATTTCTTCCTGTTGCAGTGCTGCTCGCAGGTGTGCGGACAGATCCTGCCGGTCACAGCTGCCAGCGGATTAACTTCGAACAGCGTCCTCGCGGCGCCTTCCACATCGCCTTTTCGGATCATTTCCATGTATGCCGGAATGTTTGTGTGGTTCGGGCAATTCACCTCACAAGGCGTATCGCAGACTTTCGACGGTCCGAAGACGGAGTGGTACAGATTGTTTCCGACCACTGCGTTGCATCGGTCGCCGCCCTTGCGCAGGCAATGGAACTTGTCGTCCTGGTACCGGTAATACCAGCACCGCGGTTCCTGGCAGATGTTGCCGCCGATGGTAGCCATGTGCCGGATCTGAGGGGATGCGACACTTTCTGCGGCATCCGCAAGGAGCGGGAAGTATTCGCGGAGCAGCGGATCCTTATCCAGCGTGTCCAGTGTGACCATGGATCCGATCTCCAGATAAGCGTCTTCGTTCTTGATTGCCTTCAGGTCGTCCAGGTCTTTCAGAGAGACGATGTCCTCCGGAGCACCCGGACGGATCTTTTCATGGATGACGCCCAGGAGATCTGTTCCGCCTGCCAGGACTTTCGCCCCGTCGCCGTATTCTTTCAGGAGAGAAGCAGCTTCTTCGACTGTTTCAGGTCTGTAAACACTTTTGATGTTCATTTATTTCTCCTCCTTTCCCGATTCTTCCCGGAGCTTCACAAGCCCATCCAATATCTTCTTCGGTGTGATCGGCTGTTTGTCGATCTCCACGCCGACCGCGTTGTATACGGCGTTCGCGATGGCAGCGCCGGTTCCTGCAAAGGCAGCTTCGGCGATTCCGGCTGCGCCGTATTTGCCGAGTCCTTTCCACTCTTCGATCAGCATTGGCGTGACAGGCGGGAAGTCCGCCATGGTCAGCATCTTGTAATCGATGTAGTTGTTGTTCAGCGGCGTTCCGGTCTCCCAGTCGTACTGCATCTCTTCCGTCAGGATCTCGCCGATGCCCAGACACTGTCCGCCCATCTGCTGTGATTCTGCTCCCGACGCGTGCATGACGCAGCCGGCGTCGTTGACGACCGCCATGTTCACAACTTCGACCGTACCGATCTCCGTGTCGACTTCCACTTCCGCAAACCAGGCGCCGAAAGGCAGACCTGCGTTCTCTCTGATGTTGTGCCGCGCGTGGTGGACGTGGATCGGCACGCAGTCCGTGTGGAGCATGAACCAGCTGACGCCGATCTTGTTCTCCGGATTCGCGATCTCATATACCTCTGCATCCGCGATGTCCAGCTCTTCCGGTTCCTTCTCCATGTATTCCGCTACACGGCGGATGATTTCCGCCTTCAGCTTCAGTGCGGCTTCCGCCATCGTCTCTGCGTAGAGGAAGGAGACGACGCTGTCTGTCGGCGCGTTGTCCCTGAGCGTCAGCTCGGTATCGCACAAAGGCGTCCAAAGGATATCTTCCGGCTTGGTGTTCAGGTACGACAGATTCTCAGCACATGAGAATACAGCCGCGCAGTTTCCGCCTGCGCCGGTTTCAGATGTAGGCGCTTGTATGATGATCGACATGTCCGGATTCAGCCGGATGCTGACTTCGATGAAGCCCCGCGTGAGTTCGTTCAGCTCGGCGTGCCATTGGTTCCACACGCCGACGCCGATACCGCGTTTCTTATATCCGTCGATCAGTTCTCCGCCCCCCGGGGTCGGATTCCGCTTCTCGTTCCATCCGATCAGCTCAGCGCCCAGGCTCATGACCTTGTCCAGCGATTTGTTCGTCGCGCCGATCTGATTGAAGTTGTTTCCGCAGTTGATGCGGATGACTTCCAGCAGGTCGATCCCTGTGATATCGGAGATCTGCTGGAAGATCGGATTGAACGCCCAGGAAAGCTGCACGTTGCCGATGCCTCTGACGACGCCTCCCGGGATCTTGTTCGTGAACCAGGTGTAGGCGTGGAGCCTGACGTTCTTGATCGGATAGTAGATCCGGTCGAAGGTCTCCTGCACGATAAACTCTACGTTGTGGTCGCAGCCGCCGACATATGCGCCG
>CACXFW010000059.1 GCA_902767065.1 uncultured Lachnospiraceae bacterium
CCAAGCCCGCCATCGTGGAGACCGGCGCGCAGGTCATGGTCCCGCTCTTTGTCAACACCGGCGACAAGCTCAAGATCGATACCCGCACCGGCGAGTACCTGTCCAGAGTCTGAGCAGTTACGCCAGCAACGCCATAGAAGAATCAATCCCCCGGATCTGAAACAAAGATCCGGGGGATTTTCTGCCTGCAAATTGCGTCGCAGCAAAGTAAGGGAAGACAATGCAGTTTTCCATGGGCCGCCTGCCGGGCAGCTTCCCGTCCGGACGATTCACATGCCCATCCATAGCAGCTACCCTTCCGAATATTTCAAAGAGCCGTAACCGCTGCCGAAAGCATAAGCTTGATCCGGTTCAGCTGGTTGACCTCCGAAGCTCCCGGATCAAAATCAATCGCCGCGATATTCGCCTCCGGATGCTGCCTGCGGACCTCCTTGATCACGCCCTTGCCCACCACATGGTTCGGCAGACACCCAAACGGCTGGATACACACGATATTCGGCGTCCCATCCTCAATCAGCTCAAGCATCTCCGCGGTGAGGAACCACCCCTCGCCCGTCTGGTTTCCAAGAGAGACAATCCCCTGAGCCATATCACCCAGCTCATTGATCCTGCGGGGAGGCTCAAACCGGGCGGAAGAAGCAAGCGCCTCATTCCCGGCCTTCCTGACATGCTCCAGATAAGCAATCACCCAGTTGCAGACCCGGGCCGTCCACTTTGAAGCATAATGATTGCCGGCCCTGAAATTGGCGTTATAGAAGCTGTAGAGGAAGAAATCCATCATCTCCGGCTGCACGGCTTCGGCCCCTTCCTTTTCCAGAAGATCCACCAGATGATTGTTGGCAGCCGGCAGATACTTCACAAGGATCTCGCCGACAATCCCGACACGGGGTTTCTTCTCATCACGGATCGGAAGATGGTCAAAAGCGTTAACGATCTTCCGGCAAAGAGCCCGGAAACGGGACATGGAGGTATTCCCGGAAAGCAGGAAACTGCGGCATTCCTTCTCCAGAAGGCTGTGAAGCGCATTTGCGCTGCCAGGCTCAACCTCATAGGGCCTGACACGATAGAGACACTTCATGAACAGATCCCCGAACTCGATCGCAAAGAGGCACCTCTTGGCAAACGAAAGGTTCACCCGGAAACCGGGATTGGACTCCAGCCCCTGGACGGAAGCGGAGATAACCGGCACATTTTCAAGACCTGCCTTCTTCAGGGCACGGCGGAAGAATCCGACATAATTGGATGCCCGGCAGCCGCCGCCTGTCTGTGACATGATGATGGCTGTCCGGTTCAGGTCATATTTTCCGCTTGTCAGCTCCGCCATCATCTGGCCGACCACGATGATGGAGGGATAACACGCGTCATTGTTGACATATTTCAGGCCCAGGTCCACCGCGTATTTCTCCGGAGGATCCACGCAGACAAGACGAAAGCCGCTTGCCTGGACGCCTGCCTCGAGCAGGTTGAAATGGATCGGGCTCATCTGCGGACAAAGGATGGTGTAACTCTTGCGCATTTCCTTTGTGAATACAACCGGATTGATCGCGGAGCTGTGCAGCTCGCGCATCTGAGGCTGGGAGGACCTGATCCGGATCGCCGCGATCAGGGAGCGCACGCGGATCCTTGCGGCTCCAAGATTGTTGACCTCATCAATCTTCAGGCAGGTATAGATCTTGCCGGAACCGGCGAGAATATCCTGCACCTGGTCCGTCGTGACGGCATCGACCCCGCAGCCGAACGAATTGAGCTGGATCAGGTCCAGATCATCCCTCGTCTTGACGAATTCGGCGGCGGCGTAGAGCCTGGTGTGGTACATCCACTGATCCAGAACGGTGAGAGGACGCTCCACCTGAGCCAGGTGTGAGACACTGTCCTCCGTGAGAACTGCCATCCCCAGAGAGTTGATCAGCTCCGGGATTCCGTGGTGGATCTCCGGATCGATATGGTAGGGACGGCCTGCAAGAACGATGCCGTGCCGCCCGGTCTGCTCCAGAAAACGAAGGATCCGTTCCCCTTCCTCGTATACGGCCTGCCGGCAGCGCTCCAGCTCTTCCCATCCGGCACTGACCGCCTCGCGGATC
The DNA here is from genome assembly GCA_902767065.1 of uncultured Lachnospiraceae bacterium. Taxonomy (GTDB): domain Bacteria; phylum Bacillota; class Clostridia; order Lachnospirales; family Lachnospiraceae; genus Porcincola. Next base: position 2,082 of record CACXFW010000059.1, read on the forward strand.
TCGTTTCCGGAGATTCCGGAGAACAGATCCACAAGCTGCCGTTCCACGGTGTCCTTGCTGGTAAATGCAATGAAGGGACACAGGAACTCAATCCCGAGGTCCCGGATGTTTTCCACGTTGTTCTTGATATTCATCGGGTAGGAAGTGACGATGGGGCAGTCAAAATGATTGCCCGCATCCTTGAACTCCTTCCGCTCATAAGGCACGCAGGGATAGAAGATCTTCCGGATTCCCTGCGCGATCAGCCATTCGATATGCCCGTGGGCAATCTTGGCAGGATAGCATTCTGATTCCGACGGAATCGATTCAATTCCCAGCTCATAGATCCGGTAAGACCCCGGCGGGGATAAAACCACGCGGTATTTCAGCTTTGTAAAGAACGTATGCCAGAAAGGATAAAGCTCATACAGGTTCAGGACGCGGGGGATTCCGATCTCGCCGCGGTCCGCTTCATCCGCAGAAAGAGATTCCCTGTGGAACAGAAGCTTCTGCTTGAAGTCATACATGTTCGGCAGGTTATCCTGGTTCTTTTTCTTGCCGATTCCCCGTTCACAGCGGTTACCGGAGATAAACTGCCGGCCGCCGGAGAAGCGGTTGATCGTCAGGCGGCAATGGTTCGTGCAGCCCTGGCACTTGGCGTTGTGCGTGGTAAACCGGAGCGATTCGATCTGTTCGATCGGAAGCATCGTGGACACGATCTGCCGGCCGCCGGAGCGGTCTGATTCTTCGTGGAAGCGTTCACGGGCGATCAGGCCTGCGCCGAACGCGCCCATGATCCCCGCGATATCCGGCCGGATCGCCTCACAGTTCGCGATTTTTTCAAACGCGCGAAGCACGCCGTCATTGTAAAAGGTTCCGCCCTGTACAACGATATGCCTGCCGAGTTCCTTCGCGTCGGAGACCTTGATGACCTTGTACAGCGCATTTTTGATCACGGAATAGGACAGGCCGGCGGAAATGTCCTCCACGAGGGCGCCTTCCTTCTGGGCCTGTTTGACCTTCGAATTCATGAATACGGTGCAGCGGGTCCCAAGATCGAAGGGATTTTTGGCAAACAGGGCAGCTTTCGCAAAATCCGTGATGGAGAAATTGAGAGATTTGGCGAAGGTCTCGATGAAGGAGCCGCAGCCGGAAGAGCAGGCTTCGTTCAGCTGCACCGAGTCCACGGCATGATCCTTGATTTTGATGCATTTCATGTCCTGACCGCCGATGTCCAGGATACAGTCCACCTCTGGATCGAAGAAGGAGGCTGCGTAATAATGCGCGATGGTTTCGACCTCTCCCTCGTCCAGCATGAGGGCAGCCTTGATGAGGGCTTCTCCATAGCCGGTGGAACACGAATACGCGATCCGGGCATCCTCCGGAAGGAGAGAGTAGATCTCCCTCACTGCGTTGATGGCCGTCTTCAAAGGACTACCGTTGTTGTTGGAATAGAAGGAATACAGAAGCTCTCCGTCTTCGGAGACAAGGGCGGCCTTTGTCGTCGTCGAACCGGCGTCAATGCCCAGATAGCAGTTGCCGCTGCACTTCTCGATCGCGGCGGTTCTGACATTGTAGCGCTCCTGACGCGCCGCGAAAGCCTGATACTCTTCGTCAGAGGAAAACAGAGGCTCCATCCGGGGAACTTCGAAGCTGATCCTGACGCCATCCCGCAGTCTGCTGACCAGATCCTGAAGGGTTGAAAGAACTGTCCTGTCCGCGTTCAGGGAAGATCCGATCGCCGCAAACAGGTGGGAGTTCTCCGGGATGATCGTGTGCTCTTCATCCAGGTTCAGTGTCCGGATGAATGCGTTTCTCAGTTCGCTGAGGAAATGAAGCGGACCGCCGAGGAAGGCAACATGCCCCCGGATCGGGCGCCCGCATGCCAGACCGGAAATGGTCTGATTGACAACCGCCTGGAAGATCGAGGCGGAAAGGTCCTCCTTGGTCGCGCCTTCATTGATCAGGGGCTGGATATCCGACTTCGCGAACACGCCGCATCTTGCCGCGATCGTATAGAGAGACTTGTAATTCTTCGCGTATTCATTGAGTCCGGAAACGTCGGTCTGAAGCAGGGAAGCCATCTGGTCGATAAAGGAGCCGGTTCCTCCGGCGCATGTTCCGTTCATGCGCTGGTCAATGCCTGATTTGTCAAAGTAAATGATCTTTGCGTCCTCTCCGCCGAGTTCGATCGCGACATCTGTCACGGGACAGTACTCCTTCAGCGCGGAGGAGACAGCAACCACTTCCTGGAGAAAGGGGATGCTCATGTTTCCGGCAAGCGTGAGGCCGCCGGATCCCGTGATGACAGGAGATACTTCCAGGTTTCCGAGTTTTTCGCAGGCCTGCTCGATCAGATCGGCAAGCGTTCCCTGGATGTCAGCGTAATGCCTCCTGTACTGTGCGAACAGGAGTGATTTTCTGTCATCCAGCACGGCGGCTTTCACCGTTGTGGATCCGATATCGATGCCCAGGGTATAAGTTCTTTCTGATTTCATAGTTTTTCCTGATTCTTATGATTTGCCGGGGAATAATCTGCCCAAAATATGCAGAGCGTATTATACGCCTTCTAATTGTAGAAATCAAACGCGGGAAGATTTTGGTTGAATACAATCTTTTTGTTCTGTATACAGCCTGTAATTATTCAGCACCTCCTGGAATTGCTCATGATCCAGTCAGATAAGCTTGCTTATCTGACGGATCTGAGCGGTTCCAGGGGG
>CACXFW010000060.1 GCA_902767065.1 uncultured Lachnospiraceae bacterium
TCCGCAGACAGGTTTTTCAATCTCCATCACCTCATAATTGTTCGGGTAATTCTCGGGGCCGTGAAGAACGACTGCTTTCATCTTTGCTTGCTCCTTTCTGCCTGATGGCATATTTGAATATCAACTGCTCTGAATCAACCATAGCATAGGTGAAAATATTTTTCAATATATCTACGCAAAATTTTTTCATTATTTTGCTGTCTTTCTGGTCTTCGCAGTAAAACTGTAATAATTTTACATTTCAGCCCTGTTTCACGGCTCCAGAGCCCAATCCGTCAGCAGTACTGATATAAATCTTTCAGCCGCGGATACAGCTGTTTGTAGGCCTGGTACCGTTTTTCATACACCGCGTCATCCGAGTGGTCGCAGATCACCTTCCGGTAGACCTTCCTCTCGACATGAGAAGCCGCGTCCACCGCGTCCTGATACAGTCCGATTCCGACGCCAGCCAGAAGAGCCGCCCCGACAGGCGCCATATCCGAAACATCCAGCACATCAATGTCCACGCCGATGATGTTTGCCTTGATCTGTGACCAGACCTTACTCCTGGCGCCTCCGCCCAGGGAAGAAAACCTTCGGATCCTGAGTCCTGTCAGATCCTCGGCAATCTCCTTCAGCTGCCTCGTTCCGTAGCCCGTCGCTTCCAGCACCGCCCGGATCAGGTCGCGCCTGTTGGTGTTCAGGGACATGCCGAAGAACACCCCCCTTGCATCGCTGTCCCAGACGGGGCTGCGCTCTCCCATCATATACGGAAGAAACACTACGCCATTCGCCCCTGCCGCAGAGAGGCTCGCCGCTTTTGTCATCAGGTCAAACGCATCCTCATCCAGTTCTCCCCCCGCCTTGACCAGGTCCTGGCAGAACTCATCGCGGAACCAGCGAAGGGATCCCCCGGCGTGAGACATCGCACCCTGATAGATCCATTTTCCCCGTACAACATGGCAGCGGTTGATGTTGCTGGGGCTGAAATTGGGCTGGTCCACACAGATGGTCAGAACATTCGTGGTACCGACCGACTCACACACATCCCCGTTTGACACGATACCGGCAGCCAGGGAAGCACAAGCCGTATCACCGCCGCCGATGACAACCGGTGTCCCCGCGGGGATTCCCATGGAAATGAACTCCTGGTTCACGAGGCCGCCCAGGACCTCGTCCGAATTCATCAGCGGGGGAAGCTTGTCAAAATCAATTCCGATCTTCTGTGCCAGGTCACGGCTCCATTCCAGAGAGCCTCTTGTCTCAAACATAGAGGTATAGGAAGCGTTGGAGCGGTCCATCGCAAAGTTCCCGGTCAGCCTGACGCCAAGCATTGTGTTGATATGGCCGAAATACCGGGTCTTTTCGTAGATCTCAGGGCAATGGTTCCGGATCCACAGCATGCTGGTTCCGGACATGGCGCCTGACATGCATCGGTTCGCCGTAATAAAGAACAGATGCTCCTCACCGACGGAACGCTTGATCTCATCCGCCTCTTCGGCACTCCTCCTGTCTGAGTAGATAATCGGATCGTGGAGCACTTCCCCTTCCGCGCCCAGCGCCACCAGCCCCGGACACAGGCAGGAGATCCCGATCCCCGCGATCTGCTGCGGATCAACCGGTCCTTCCAGAAGCATCTTCTTCAGGTTCCAGATCACGGCAGCCCAGATACTCTCCGCGCTGATTTCCTGCCAGCCCGGATACAGCGACATCGGCTCATACCCTCTTGCGCTCTTGCTGACCACATTCCCGTCTTCGTCTATGATCGCCGTCTTCAGGCTGCTGGTGCCGACATCCAGTCCAAGTAAGTACTTTTTCATTTTCTTTCCCCGTCTCAGATCCAGACAAAGCCTGTGATCCCTGTTTTTCCTGTCCATCGCAAGGATTACCGTGCCTTAGATCCCGCCTTCTTCAATGCAGCGATCCGCCTGCCTGTATCCCTGGGATCCAGAGATCCTTCCTTCACATCCCTGTCCGTATCAATTGCCTGGAAGAACTCCTCCTGTGTAAAGACATTCTCCGGTTTCTCTCCCGAAAGAATGACGTTGCTGCTGGTAAAGACCATCACGGTCTCATAAGGCAGGCTGCCAAGTCCTCCGGCTCTCAACGCCTCTCTCACAATCCGGTCCTGCTGAGCGTTTTCAGCATTGAGATTGCCGATCAGTTTCTTTGTGCTTCCGCTTACCTGCTGCCAGACGCCGTTATCATTCCTGCATAGAACCGTCTGGTCGAATCCATACGCGTTGATCCCGATCACCCGGGCTCTTGTCACAAGGATCGCCATCAGGTCCGCCGTCTTTCCCTCATGCGAAAGATTGCCCGGAAAGACCGTGAACAGCTTCTTTTTTCTGCCAAATGTCAGAAGGCGGGAAGCAGTCTGCAGATAGTCGTTTTTTACATTGCCTGCCCTGTGCTTTTCCTGCGTCTTCTCCTGGTACTCCCGCTTCACCTCCAGGCTTTTCTTCTTTCTTTCCTCTTTTGCCGGATCCGGCCCGGCTTTTGACGCAGTCTTTTCTGGTTTGTCCGCCTGTTTCCTCTCTCCTGATCCTTTGCCGAAGGGCCGTCTGACCAGATTCCGGAACCTGTCCGCCAGCCTTTCCAGCCCTTCGAAAAGTACCGGCAGATGCACCAGATCCGTGACAGATCTGCCGGTATAGCGTTTGATCAGATACGGGAGCATCAGAAGAAGCAGGGCAATAATCGTCATGACTGCCGGAGACAGTCCCGAATCCTCATTTCCCATCTGCATTAACATCGTCATAAGCTATCTCCCGGCAGAGCCTCACTGTATCACGCAGGGAATATTACACTGATCGGACCGGTAACAAGCTGCGGGAAGAGAATGAAGATCATCAGTCCGAAGAACAAAAGGATCAGCCAGGGCACAAGCCCCTTCGTAATTTTCTCCATCGACAATCCGGACACGTTGATCGCCGCGTACAGACAGACGCCCACCGGCGGCGTGATCAGACCGAAGGACAGAGCAATCACCATGAACACGACAAAGAACAGGGGATCAACTCCGACGCTGACAGCCGTCGGAAGCAGGATCGGCATGAAGATATAGATCGCAGCCGTTGCATCCATGAACATTCCGATAATTGTCAACAGCAGGAAGATCAGAAGCATGACAAGAATCGGGTTAGAGGAAATTCCTGTAATCGCCTTCGCAACCTGCTCCGGGAAACCATCCAGGGTAAAGAGCTGTCCGGCCGGTTTTGCCGTAATCGCGACGAACAGAACCGTTCCTGTATTCTTCGCCACCTGCATGAAGATCTCGGGAAGCTCCCTGATCTTCAGCTTTCTGTAGATAAACAGGGAGACGATCAGCGTATAGAGCACACAGATTGCCGCAGCCTCAGTGGAAGTGAAATACCCGGTGTACATTCCGCTCAAAAGAATTACCGGAACCAGCAGAGCCGGCAGCGAGGAAAGGAAACTCTTCCCCAGCTTCCTCCCGTTAAACGGAATCACATGTCCGATCTTATGGCGCTTACAGTAGATGTAGTTGTAGATCATCATGATCACGCCCAGAACGACTCCGGGAATGATACCGGCAAACAGAGCCTTTCCCATGGAAACCTGCGCCACGGACGCAGCCACGACCATCAGGATCGAAGGCGGGATCACGGATGCGAGCATGGAGCTTGCCAGGGTGGTTCCCCAGGCATATGCCGCTGGATATCCGGAACGGATCATGGCATTGGCGCACAGGGCACCGATCGAAGCAACGTCCGCCACGGAGGATCCGCTCATACCGGCAAACAGGATACTCGTCAGGATATTGACGTGTCCCAGGCCGCCCGCGATCCAGCCGACGATGTCTTCGCAGAAGTCAAAGATCTTCTGGGCAACGCCGCCCTTCTCCATCAGAACGCCTGCAAGGAAGAAAAGCGGAACCGCAACCATCGTGAAGCTGTTCATGGAGGAATACATCAGCTTGACAGCCGACGCGATCGTAGAGGTGTTATAGACCAGAATCGCGCCGATGCTTGCAGCGCCGAGCGAAACCGCTACAGGGACGCCGAGAAGCATCAAAATCAAAAATACAGCCAGAATAAAGATACTCATTCGATCCTCCCTTCCGCTTCTTCCTCAGCAATCTCCTCTTCAATCTGCTTCTTCGTCTGGGCCGCAAGCTCTTCCATCTCGATCTCCTCGGCGGAAGTCTTCAGTCTCCAGTTCTCAAAGAACAGCGTGTTCAGCGTACCGATAAAGCCGAAGATCCCGCCGATCGGAACCGCGATTCCCACGATCCACATCGGAATCCTGAGCGCTGAGCCCGTCTCTCCCATCTGCGCCTGCTGCATGGCGGCACGGAATCCGAACCA
>CACXFW010000061.1 GCA_902767065.1 uncultured Lachnospiraceae bacterium
CTTCCCTGGAGGATCCTTCCCCGCTAAGCGATGATCCGGTCGTGACGAAAGAGAAGATTCAGAACGCCTCCGTTACCGCATCAAAGAAAAAACAGGAAGAAGCAGGAACAAAACGCCTTTCGAAAGAAGAGACCTTAAAAGAAGTCGAGTCGGTCGCGAAAGAGATCGAGGAGAAAGAAGAGGAGGAGGAAGAGATTCCCTATGAGTTTCCTTCCATTGATCTTCTGGAACGTCCTTCCTCCCGGGACAATGATGTGGCGGATGACGAGGTGAGGGAAACCGCCCGCAAGCTGGAACAGGTTCTTGCAACGTTCGGCGTGAATGCCAGGATCACCGAAGTCAGCTGCGGTCCGAGCGTCACACGGTATGAATTTCTTCCGGAGCTGGGGACAAAAGTCAGCAAGATCACCAACCTGGCAGATGACCTGAAGCTGAATCTCGCAGCCGCGGATATCCGGATCGAAGCTCCGATTCCGGGAAAAGCCGCGGTCGGCATCGAGATCCCGAATAAGAAAACCTCCATGGTTTACCTGAGCGAGCTGATTGATTCGGAGGAGTTCAGGAAGAATCACTCCAGAAAACTGTCCTATGCGGTCGGCAAGGATATCTCAGGCCGCATTATTGTGTCGGATATCGCGAAGATGCCGCATCTTCTGATCGCAGGCGCAACCTGTTCCGGAAAATCGGTATTCATCAATACGCTGATCATGTCGATCATCTATAATGCTGACCCGTCTGAGGTCAAGATGATTATGATCGACCCGAAGGTTGTGGAGCTTTCCGTGTATAACGGAATCCCTCATCTTTTCATCCCGGTCGTCACGGATCCGAAGAAGGCGGCCGGCGCCCTGAACTGGGGCGTTGCGGAGATGACGAAGCGGTACCAGCAGTTCGCCGAGGTCGGCGTGCGGAATCTGGCAGGGTACAACGCAAAAGTCGATACCCTGATCAAAGGAGGCGTTCCGGACGCGCCGAAGAAGATGCCGCAGATTGTGATTATCGTGGATGAGCTGGCAGACCTGATGATGGTTTCAGGAAATGAAGTGGAGGATGCCATCTGCCGGCTGGCTCAGCTGGCCAGGGCATGCGGTATCCACCTGGTGATCGCGACGCAGAGGCCATCCGTCGATGTCATCACCGGCCTGATCAAGGCAAACATCCCGTCAAGGATTGCATTTGCCGTCTCTTCAGGTACGGATTCCCGCACAATTCTGGATATGGTGGGAGCGGAGAAACTGCTTGGGAACGGTGATATGCTGTTTGCTCCACAGACCTATAAAAAGCCTGTCCGCGTGCAGGGAGCCTTCGTCTCAGACGAAGAGATCCAGATGGTGGTGGATTCAATCCGCCGGGAGGATTCTCCGAAGGGACAGGAAGTCATGAAAAAACGCATGCAGGAGATCCAGGCGGCGGCCTCATCCTCCGGAGCAGGCGGCGGAGGCGATCTGGATGAATTGTTTGCCGATGCCGGAAGATTCATCATTCAGAAGGACAAGGCGTCGATCGGAATGCTGCAAAGATGGTTTAAGATCGGATTCAACCGGGCTGCCAGGATCATGGATCAGCTGTCGGATGCCGGTGTCGTCGGACCAGATGAAGGAACGAAACCGAGAAAAGTACTGATGAGCGAAGAACAGTTTGAAAACTATCTCGAACAGAATTGAGAAGGAACTGTGCAGAATGAAACTGACAATCCTTGCGGCGGGGAAAATCAAAGAGCAATATTATTCAGACGCCGTGAAGGAGTATTCCAAACGCCTTTCACGTTATGCCAGCCTTTCCATTGAGGAAGTGATGGATGAACCGACTCCGGAGAAGGCGGGAGCCTCCCAGAAGGCCAGGATCCTTGACAAAGAGGGAGAGCGTTTTCTGAAAATCCTGGCGCGATATCCCGGCGCATATGTCATCGCGCTTGCCATCGACGGAAAAATGTTCGACTCCGTCAGCTTTTCCAGTCATCTTTCCGATCTTAACGTCCGGGGGAACAGCCACCTGATCTTCGTGATCGGAGGATCATTGGGACTGTCAGCCCAGGTGCTTGACAAAGCGGATGAGAAGATCTCCTTTTCCCGGATGACGTTCCCGCACCAGCTGATGCGCGTGATTTTGCTCGAGCAGATCTACCGCGCGCAGCGTATCGGGCGCGGGGAACCCTACCATAAATGATCGTCGCGCACTGTCCCGCCGGTTACAGATCACTGCCCGGCTAGTGTGTCATCTCAATCATCTTTTAATTAATGCGTGCCAGATTGTCGCCAGATGTAAGGCGGAGGAAGGAAGCGTAGCGGGCTA
>CACXFW010000062.1 GCA_902767065.1 uncultured Lachnospiraceae bacterium
GAGAGAATCGAACTCCCACCAAAGGTTTTGGAGACCCCTATCATACCATTTGACCAATCCCCTGTGTCTGTCCTTCGGACGACTCTATTCTTATATCACAGCCTGCGCCCTGTGTCAATGCTTTTGTTCTCACCTTCTCACCGCAAAGCGGCCATAGCTACAGATCACACCCCGGCCTATCCTGTGCCTGTATGGTTTTATTCTCACTGCAAAGCGCCGGCCAGATCCCTGACGTTCCGGATGCCGACCAGGCGGATGCCTTCCACATCGCCGACGGATTTGACGCAGGAGCGTGGCAGGATGACGGTGGTAAATCCCAGCTTGCGCGCTTCCTTCACCCTGAGCGGCGCCTGGGACACGGAACGGATCTCACCGGACAGGCCGACTTCGCCGAATACCAGTGTCTTCTCATCGATCACAATGTCCTTGAAGGAGGAAATGACCGCGGTGATGATCCCAAGGTCCAGCGCCGGCTCCCGAAGCCTGACGCCGCCTGCAATATTGACATAGACATCCATATCAGACAGCCTGAGAGAGAGCCTTCTCTCCAGAACCGCGAGGAGCAGGTTGACGCGGTTATTGTCCGCCCCGTCCGTCGTCCTGCGCGGATAAGCCAGATTGCTCCGGGCAGTCAGTGCCTGCACCTCGACCAGGATCGGCCTTGTTCCCTCCATGGAACAGGCGACGACACAGCCGGACGCGCCTTCCGGACGGCCCTCCAGCATGAATTCGGAAGGATTCGCAACCTCCCTGAGGCCGTCCTCCTTCATCTCAAACACCCCGATCTCATCGGTTGATCCGAAGCGGTTTTTGACCCCATGCAGGATCCGGTAACTCGCGTGCCGGTCTCCTTCAAAGTAGAGAACCGTATCGACCATATGCTCCAGCACGCGCGGTCCGGCCACGGCTCCCTCCTTGGTCACATGGCCGACAATCAGGATCGTAACGCCCAGCCCTTTCGCCAGCTGCAGAAGGATTCCGGTCGTCTCGCGCACCTGCGAGACAGAGCCCGGCGCGGATGAAACCGTCTCATTGTACATCGTCTGGATCGAATCAATGATGACAACCTGAGGTTTAAGGCGTACGATCGCTTCCTGCACATCCGCCAGATTCGTCTCGCACAGAAGGAGCAGGGAATCGCCGAATACCCCCATCCGGTTCGCGCGCAGTTTGATCTGCTGCTGCGATTCCTCCCCTGATACATACAGGACGCGGACTCCTCCCGGCGCAGGACCGGATGTCAGGTTCCGGCACACCTGAAGAAGAAGCGTTGATTTTCCGATGCCGGGATCTCCTCCGACCAGAACAAGGGAACCTGGCACCAGGCCTGAGCCCAGCACACGGTCCAGCTCCTGAATCCCCGTGGACATGCGGTCGGCCCCGCTCACAGAGATCTCCTTCAAAGGGAGCGCCCTTCCGGAGCCCTTACGTGAAACAGATGCGCCAAGAGCCTTTCCTGACGCATCCTTCTTCTCGATTCCGAGGGTATTCCACTGCACGACGCCCGCGGTTGGTCCCTTGCCGCTTCTGCCGGAAGAGACCGCTGCCGGAACAGGTTCTTCCACAAAAGTATTCCACGCATGGCAGGCAGGACACTGCCCCATCCATTTCGCTGACTCAAAGCCGCAGCTTTGACAAAAGTACGCAGTCGTTTTTGTTTTTGCCATATCCAGATAAAATCGATAAATGCTTTCTTACGCCCTGATCACTTCCACCTTCGCCTGGCCGCTCTCACCGACCTCAATGGACAGGACAAGCTTCCCGCCTCTTCCGGTATCCATCATACCGGTATCCCTGCCGTCAATGATCACACGGTAGGTCGCCTCGTCGGTCAGCCCCAGGACGACCTGGCAGTCCTCCGGGCATTCCACGGTAAATGACACGCCTTCTTCATTCCACACGAAGTCGTGGACCGCGGTGCCGGGCTCAGACTCATAGACCAGAGCGTCATTTCTCTCAAGCCGGGTCGACTCACGGAAGGTCTTCACCTTGTAGCGGTCTCCTCTTACCTCGAAGTCGCTCTTCTTCGTCTTCTGCTCCAGCTCATAATCGCCAAAGCTGATCGCGCCGTTTGCATTTTCCGTGATCAGATCCTTTACAGCAGCCATCTTCTTACTCCTCCGAATTAATTACGATATTGCCGGCTTTCCATGTACAGACAACTGTCTGCCCTGCCTTTATATTACCAGATAACAGATGATTGGCAAGCGGATCTTCCAGCTCGCTCTGGATCGCCCTTTTCAGCGGACGCGCGCCGTATTTTTCATCGAATCCCGCTTCGGCGATATGATCGCGGACGGACGTGCGCACCTTCAGCGTGATCCCCATCTGGTCGTATGCGCGCTTTGTGAGATCTTTCAGAAGAAGCGCTACGATCTTCCGGATCTCATCCCTCGACAGGGAGTGGAAGACAATCGTATCATCGATCCGGTTCAAAAATTCCGGCCGGAAGACACGCCGCACCTCCTCCATGACCGCACCCTTCATCGCCTCATAATCCGCTTTCGCATCCTCCCCCGAGCCAAAGCCCAGCCGCTTCGGATTCTGGATCGCCTGCGCGCCCGCATTTGACGTCATAATCAGGATCGTATTCCGGAAGTCGACCTTCCTTCCATGGGAATCGGTAATGTGCCCCTCGTCCAGAACCTGGAGGAGAATGTTGAAGATATCCGGATGCGCCTTCTCAATCTCGTCAAATAAGATCACGCTGTAGGGATGCCGTCTCACCTGCTCGGAGAGCTGGCCTCCTTCATCGTAGCCCACATATCCGGGCGGCGAGCCCACAAGCCTGGACACGTTAAACTTCTCCATGTATTCAGACATGTCAACCCGGATCATGGATTCCTCTGATCCGAACACAAGATCGGCAAGCGCCTTGGACAGCTCGGTTTTTCCCACCCCGGTCGGTCCGAGGAAGAGAAATGAGCCGACGGGCCGCGTGGGATCCTTCAGTCCTGCGCGCCCTCTCCGGATCGCCTTCGCGACGGCGCAAACCGCCTCGTCCTGCCCGATGATCCGCTCGTGAAGCGACCTCTCCAGCCGGATCAGCCTGCGTCCCTCATCCATCGTCAGCTTCTGAACCGGGATCTTCGTCCAGTCGGAAACCGTGCGGGCAATGTCCTGCGCGGTTACCTTGCGCCTCTCGTCCTTCTCATTCTTTTCTGCCCGTTCCCTGCGCTTGTCCATGTGCCGGCTGATCTCATCCATCTGATCGTGGATCTGATGCGCGTCCTCGAAACGGCCCTCAGTCAGCGCATTTTCCAGGTCCTTCGACAGAGCCTGAAGGGTTTCATTTTCCTTCCGGATCCGCGGATCTGAATGATAATATCCCAGCTGCCGCCGTGAGCAGGCCTCATCCATCAGGTCAATCGCCTTGTCCGGCAGGAACCGGTCCGGCACATAGCGCATCGACAGCGTCACCGCGCCTGTAAGTGCCTCGTCCAGGATCCTGACGCCGTGGTGCTGCTCATACGCCGGGCGCAGGCCTTCCAGGATCTTCACAGCCTCCTCTTCGCCCGGCTCCTCCACCAGAATGGACTGGAACCGCCTCGCAAGAGCAGCGTCCTTCTCCACATGCCTGCGGTATTCATCCACGGTCGTCGCGCCGATCACCTGGATCTCTCCGCGCGACAACATCGGCTTCATGATATTGGCCGCGTCCAGCGCTCCCTCCGAGCCGCCGGCTCCGATGATCGTGTGAAGCTCATCGATGAACAGCAGCACCTGGTCAGAGCCCGCCGCCTCGCTGAGCACATTTTTGATCCGTTCTTCAAAGTCCCCGCGGAACCTCGATCCCGCTACCATCGCGGCCATGTCCAGGGCAACGACCCTCTTGTCCTTCAGCGGCGCGGGAACGGTTCCCTCCACGATCTTCTGCGCGAGTCCTTCCACGATTGCTGTTTTCCCTACGCCCGGTTCCCCGATCAGGCAGGGATTGTTCTTCGTCCGGCGGCAGAGGATCTGGCAGATCCGGTCAGTTTCCGCCGTCCGGCCGATGATCGGATCGATCTTTCCTTCCCGCACCTCATCCGTCAGGTCTCTGGAATACTGATCCAGCGTCGGCGTCGGGCTCTGATACGAACCCATCGGCTGCATGACTGTCTGCAGGTACTCCTGGAGCTGCTCATCAGATACGCCGATGATAACCAGGATCTTCGTATACATCGACTGGAAATCTACGTTCTGGGTATGCAAGAGCTTCGCTGCGTTGCAGTCGGTGTCCCTCATCAGTGCCAGGAGGATATGCTCCGTCCCGACATCCTTCGAGAAGAAATAGGATGCCTGCTCGCCGGCAAGGCGAAGCGCCAGCTCCGCGCGAGGCGTGAGGTTCTTCGGCAGCGTGAATTCTGCCTC
>CACXFW010000063.1 GCA_902767065.1 uncultured Lachnospiraceae bacterium
CGGATCAGGCCCGTGGAGCGGGAACTTCCCCACAACCGGGAACAACAAGCTGCGAAGCAGCGACGGATGCGCGTCAGCGCAGACGGTTCACGTTCTGTGGGGAAGGGGCCGTGAATAGTAACGACTCGTTTCCTCAATAGATGAAAAATCACTTGACAACCGGGGGCGGGCGTGGTAGCTTAACACGGATGACTGCCGAAGACAGCAGGTTCCCGAACGGGTACAATGCATGAGCGCCTGCCGAGGAAGTGTGATTTCATAATGAATGAGCGCGCCTTCCGTCTTTGGTACGGAAGACGCTTTTCTTTATTTCTTTTGCGGTCATTACAAAATCTATAAGGAGGTAATGGTTATGGCAAAAGTGGAACTGAAGCAGCCGATCGTAGATGAGATCGCGGCAAACGTCAAGGACGCGGATGCGGTTGTTCTTGTAAACTATCTGGGTATTACTGTCGCCGGTGACACTGCTCTGCGCAAGGAACTGCGTGAGGCGGGAATCACCTATAAGGTGTACAAGAACACGATGATGAATTTCGCTTTCAAGGGAACGGAATTCGAGGCCCTGTGCCCGCATCTTCACGGCGCGAACGCAATTGCGATCTGCAAGGATGACGCGACGGCGCCTGCACGCATCATCAAGAAGCACCTCAAGGCAAACCCCACCATCCACATGGTTGGCGGCGTCATCGAGGGCAAGTATTATGATGAGACTAAGGTCCAGACACTGGCGGATGTCCCGGGCAGGGAAGTGCTGCTTGGCAGATTGTTTGGTTCTATGCAGAGTCCGGTTGCGAACTTCGCGAGAGTGATCAAGCAGATCGCCGAGAAGGATTCGCCGGCGGCTCCGGCAGCAGAATAAGGTCCGGCTTTGATACGGGGGATGCCCTGGGAGCGTGACCTGAATCATTTGAAAGACAATCATGATGAAATAATACAGGAGGAATCATAATCATGGCAAAGCTTACTACTGCCGAGTTTATCGAGGCGATCAAGGAACTGAGCGTTATGGAACTGAACGAGCTGGTTAAGGCCTGCGAGGAAGAGTTCGGTGTTTCCGCTGCGGCGGGTGTTGTTGTTGCAGGTCCGGCAGCTGCGGCTGAGGAAGTGGAAGAGAAGACCGAGTTTGATGTCGAGCTGACAGAGATCGGCCCGAACAAGGTTAAGGTCATCAAGGTTGTCCGTGAGGCAACCGGTCTTGGTCTGAAGGAAGCGAAGGAAGTCGTTGACAACGCTCCGAAGATTGTCAAGGAGCAGGTTTCCAAGGCTGAGGCTGACGAGCTGAAGGCGAAGCTGGAAGAGCAGGGAGCGAAGGTCACCCTGAAGTAATCCGATTGCAATTTCAAGACGGGAGGAGAGACTGTCAAAGACGGTTCTCCTCCCGTCTTTTCTCATTCACAAGTCAGCGAAATATAGAAGGAAAATGCAATGAACCGGATAATCGCGAAGATCAGGAAGACAGGGATTCTATTGCTAGCGGCGGCCGGACTTGGCGCGCGATTGGTATCCGCTGCGGATGTGATACAGGAAGAAACCGGAAACCGGAGCGGGGAAGGGCTGCAGATTGTATCCGGCGTAAAGCTCAATGAGACGCAGCCAAAGACGCCCTCTCCGGAGAATGGAGCCATGCTGCCGGGAATGGCCGGACCGGAAGATGCAGAAGGCATGGAGGGCGCAGCCATCATACCGGAGAATCCTGAGAGGGGGGACATAGCCGGAGAATATGGAGAGCCGGTCGGTCTGGATGAGAACTGGGAGTGGGCGCTGAATTCTGCGATCCACACCGGAACGGCGACATTGTACCGGGCGGAAGAAGGCCCGGACGGGCCCGGGAGAAAGGGTATAACCGTCTGCGTGAATGCAGGACATGGCTGCGCCGGCGGCGCCGACTATCAGACGCTCAGCCATCCGGACGGTTCCCCGAAGGTGACCGGCGGGACGAATGTGGAGGGGAATGTATACTCGACCGCAATCTCGACCGGAACGGTGTTTGCCGATGGAACGACGGAGGCTGAGGCAAATCTTATGACAGCACTGGCGCTGAAGGAGGAGCTGCTTGCCGATGGATATGATGTTCTGATGATCCGGGAGGGCGAGGATGTGCAGCTGGATAACATCGCCAGGACCGTGATCGCGAATCATTGCGCGGATCTTCACATCGCAATCCATTTTGATTCGACGCAGTCGGACAAGGGCGTGTATTTCTGCGCGGTCCCGGAGGACTGGTCTTACCGTCAGATGGAACCGGTATCGTCCCACTATCAGGAGCATATGGCGCTCGGACAGGCCTTGACAGACGCGTTTTCACAGAACGGATACGCGCTGTTTGAAGGAGGCGCCCTTCCGATGGATCTGACGCAGACATCCTATTCCACGATTCCGAGCGTGGATATAGAGATCGGGGATACCGCAAGCGACCATTCTCCGGAAGCGTGCGCGGGATATGCCAGGGCGCTGAAGGACGGGATCGACCGGTATTTTCAGGAAAATGTTACTATTCACAGCCTGTCTGCCTACGAAGATGGATGCGTCATGCTTGCATGTAAGCAGCCATCTTCATAGGCAGGCAAGGCCTGCGAAGCAGGAACCTCCCCCACAACCTCA
>CACXFW010000064.1 GCA_902767065.1 uncultured Lachnospiraceae bacterium
AGTTACTCGTTTTTCTCCCCCGCAACCTCAGACAGGAGCGTCGTAAGACGCGGCATACGTACGAAGCACGGATGGTCTGAGGCCCGTGGAGCGGGAGCTTCCCTACAACCGGGAACAACAAGCTGCGAAGATGCGGCGGATGCGCGTCAGCGCAGACGGTTCACGGTCTGTTGGGAAGGGGCCGTGAATCGTAACACTGCCTGAGGACAAAGCCTGTGTTTTCGCTTGACTTTGACGAATGATCTGAGATAATAAAGCTGTAACGGCACTTCAGCGTTGTAAAGCATTGCTGATTCAAAGCTGTAAATTACAGGAGGAGGTAGTATCATGCAATCGGCAAGAAAAAGGTTTGGTCTGATCCTGCCCGCAGGACTTCTCACCGCCCTGTTCCTCGCGATGCCTGTATGGGCGGAGGACGCGGCGGAAGAGATTGCCTCCAGCTCCCACTATTACAATACATTCTGGGCGCTGGTCCCGTCCTTTGTGGCGATCATTCTGGCTCTCATCACGAAGGAAGTTTATTCTTCCCTGTTCATCGGAATCACGGTTGGCGCGGTTCTCGCGGCAAACGGGAACTTTGAAAAAACTCTGAACAACATCTTCACAAACGGAATTGTCGCGTCCGTTTCGGATCCTTATAACGTCGGCATTCTGGTATTCCTGGTCATGCTCGGCTCGATCGTCTGTCTTATGAACAAGGCGGGAGGATCCGCAGCCTTCGGACGATGGGCGGATGTCCACATCAAGACACGGCGCGGAGCCCAGCTTGCCACAATCCTGCTCGGCATCCTGATCTTTATCGACGACTACTTCAACTGCCTGACGGTCGGCTCCGTCATGCGTCCGGTCACGGATCGTCACAAGATCTCAAGGGCAAAGCTGGCTTACCTCATTGACGCGACCGCAGCTCCGATCTGCATCATCGCGCCGATCTCATCCTGGGCAGCGGCCGTCTCCGGCTTCGTTTCGGATGGCTCCGGGCTCGCGCTCTTTATCAGGACGATCCCCTATAATTTCTATGCGCTTCTGACCATTGTCATGATGCTCACGCTCACCATCAAGAACGTGGATTATGGCCCGATGATCAAGTTTGAGAAAAATGCGAAGGCCGGTGACATTTTCTCCGGCGCGAATCCCTACGCCAATCAGGAGGACAATGTCCCGGAAGGCAAAGGAAAGGTAATTGACCTGGTTCTTCCCATTATTGTGCTTGTCACCTGCTGCATCATTGGCATGATCTACACCGGAGGCTTCTTCGGAGGAGCGAACTTTATCGAAGCATTCTCGAATTCCGACGCCTCCGTCGGCCTGATGCTCGGTTCCGCCTTTGGACTTCTGTTTTCGATCATCTACTATGTCGCACGCAAATCCTTCTCTTTCAAGGAAGCCATGAGCTGCGTTCCGGAAGGGTTCAAGGCGATGGTTCCCGCGATCCTGATCCTGGTCTTCGCGTGGTCGCTGAAAAACATGACCTCGTTCCTCGGAGCCGATGTCTATGTCGCGGGCGTGATAGAAGGATCCGCGAAGGGACTTCAGATGTTCCTTCCCGCAGTCATCTTCCTGATCGGCTGTGTCCTGAGCTTTGCAACCGGCACCAGCTGGGGCACCTTTGGAATCCTGATCCCTATCGTGCTTGAGGCCTTCCCCTGGTCACAGGGCAATCCGATCTCCATCGTCTGCGTATCCGCCTGCATGGCCGGAGCCGTCTGCGGAGATCACTGCAGTCCGATCTCGGATACGACCATCATGTCCTCGGCAGGGGCTCAGTGCGAACACGTGAACCATGTGTCAACCCAGCTGCCCTACGCGCTGACCTGCGCAGGAGTATCCGCTGTCGGATATCTGCTCGCCGGAATTCTTGCGGTAAACAAACTTCCTGCGGTCGTAGCCTTGCCCTTCGCGGTTCTTCTTATGATTATCGTTGCGATGGCGCTTGGCAGAAAAACCGAAGAAGCGACAGTATAACCCCCATTCTGATGTCTGGTGACATCCCAAGGCGGGAGACTCTGACAATGTCAGGTCTCCCGCTGTTTTTCTGTAAACGGTTTCACTTCACTCCCCCCTGTTTTTCTGTAAACGTCTTCCCTTCGCTGCTATCCGTTTTTTCTGCTTGCATTTCTCTCAGATCATGATATGATATAGCTAATTTACACATGGCAATTCCCATATTACGCATTGCATCTTAAGTTCTGTGACATTTCTGTCCGCTGATTCCCTTTCAGTTCCACCGCCTTAAGGCTCTGTACCTGTCGAACCGAAACACGGAACCTGTACATCCGGCGCGCCTGAATCTGACACGTCTGAATCCGGCACGCCTGAATCTGCCTTGCCTGAATCTGTACTGCCTGCGTTGCCGGCAGTCGTAGAAGGCAGCATCCCAAAGCGCGCGTAAGCTTCAGCTGCCTCCATCATCCATGTCTCTTTCATGAGGAACGCGAAGCGTTCCGGGTAAGTTGGGGTGCTGAATAATTACCAGCTTTTTTCATAAGGAGGTCTTATGGGTATTGTGACTCTGCTCCCCTTTGTGTGTGCCTGCGCATGCTGTGACCTGAAAACCCGGAGGATCCCGAATGCGCTGATCTGGTGCGGCCTGGCGGGGGCGCTGCTTACGCGCGTTCTGACTGCTGCCGGCCTTACTCTCTATCCGGCATTTTTGCCCGTCGTTCCGGGGGAAGGCGCCTGGCCGGCCGCAGCCTTTGGCACCGGCGTTTTGCCGGAAGAGCTTTCTGCCGGCAGCTTCCCTTCGCCTGGCCCCGGCGCATTTCTATTCTCTCTTGCAGGCGGTCTTGCCGGTTTTCTGCTTCCCTGGCTGTGCTTCGGCCTCCTTGCCGCCCTGAAAATGATCGGCGGAGGAGATGTAAAGCTCCTCTCGGTGATCGGCCTTCAGCTGGGGTGCCGCTTCTGTCTGCGTATCATCTGGTATTCTCTTCTGTTCGGTGCCATCTGGTCCGTGGTCATTGTGATCAGAAGACGAAATCTCACACATCGCCTCAGGTATCTGCAGCACTATGTGCAGTCTGTTCTCTCAGAGGGAAAGCTCACCCCCTACCGTACCCGCACCGGCCTGTCCCCGTATCCGAAAGCGGAATCCTGCTCTGATGACAGTACGCTCTGGCGCTCCTTCGGCGCTTCGCCCGCCGACCCGTCCGGAGAATTCTGCTTTGCCGTTGTGATCCTGGCAGCCCTTGTGTATGTGCTGAGCACAATTCCGTTTTCTTATGCCGGGTAAGGAACCGTACAGGTAGAATCGCTTATACAGATTGCGCAGGAGTTTCGTTACATTTGTTGTTCTGCACTTAACCCGCGGCGAAAGTCCCTTACATCCGCGCGGGGACCTGACTTCTCAACAGGAGGACTCAATCTATGAAGAAAGAAAAGAAGATTTTTGCGATCTGTGATCTGGAAGAGGCTTATGTCGTACATCTGGCGGATTATCTGAACCTGAAACCGGATCTGCCCTTCCGGGTTATGGCGTTTACCAG
>CACXFW010000065.1 GCA_902767065.1 uncultured Lachnospiraceae bacterium
AATACATGAAGCTGGATCCCTACTTCCGCAAGTTCAACCACAACCGCATGACATTTGCGATGACCTACGCCTACTCCGAGAAGTACTGCCTGGTGCTCTCCCATGATGAGGTGGTTCATCTGAAATGCTCTATGATCAATAAGATGCCGGGCCTGTATGACGACAAGTTCGCGAACCTGCGGGCCGGCTATGCGTTCATGCTGGGGCATCCCGGAAAGAAGCTCCTGTTCATGGGACAGGAGTTCGCGCAGGAGAGAGAGTGGTGCGAAGACCGCGAGCTTGACTGGTACCTGCTGGAGGAGCCGAAGCACCGCCAGATGCAGGACTTTGTCCGCGAGCTGCTTCAGCTGTACAGGAAGACCCCGGCGCTGTACGACGCGGACTGTGTTCCGGAGGGCTTCGAGTGGATCAATGCCGACGACGCCGACCGCAGCATCTACAGCTTCCTGCGCCACAGCCAGGACGGAAAGAGCAACCTGCTCTTTGTGATCAACTTCACGCCGATGGCGCGTCCGGATTACCGGGTCGGCTGCACGAAGAAATGCACCTACACGCTGGTTCTGGACGGCGACGACATGCGCTTCGGCGGACATGGCACCGAGCATCCGCAGAAGTATAAGGCGGTTGAGAGCGAGTGCGACGGGAAACCGTACTCCTTCGCGTTTGACCTGCCGCCCTATGGCGTGGCGGTATTTAAGTACTGAGCGTTAAGTATTGCGTGTTAAGTACTGAGCGTCAAGTACGGAGCATGAAGTATTGAGCGTTAAGTGCTGAGCATGCAGTACGGAGCAGGATTCCGCCGCCACAGACCGTGAGCGTCCTGTTTGCCTGCGTCATCTGTACAGGGATCTGTACCGGATCAGCATAGGATCTGTTTCAGAACAACTTTTCATTCTGCTGGCAATTCGTTCTTTCTGAACAGCTCCATAGTCATCTGACGAAGTGCTTCCGGTACAGCTCCAGGGAATCCATCTATGATTCCTGACTGTTTCTGAGGGAGAGGTATGAAGCCTGGGTCCGGAGTGCAATACGGCAGATATTTGAGGATGCACTGGAGCTGGAATGTTTATCTGGGGCTGACTCTGTTTGGCCTGTCGGCAGGTCTGTTTTTTGTTGACCGCCGGGCAGGTCTGATCAGTGTGATCTTCAGCTGCTGCTATTATCTCGTCATCCTTCTGATCTATCTGTACTACAGGCCCCGGATCATGCAGGCGATGATCCGGTTCGCGGGCCGGTTCGGAGATGTCCAGGCCCAGGTTCTGCGGGAGCTGGAGATTCCGGCCGGAATCGTGGACAGGGAAGGCAGGATCCAATGGATGAATGACCGCCTTCTCGCCCTGACAGGTTTGTCAGAGCATTATCATAAGCCGATCGATACGATCTTTCCTTATCTGACGAAGCCCGTATTCCCCGTGAATTCCGAGACAAAGGATATCAGCCTGGAACACGAAGGGACGCATCTGCGGGCTCATATACAGAAGATCGCACTGGAGAAGGTTGTGGACGGCAATCTTCTTTCCGGGCAGGCGTCCGATCCGGATCAGGAGGATTGGGATCCGGATCACAGACGTCAGGATCCGGATTACAGGCTTCGGGAGCCGGAGAAGGAGAACTGGCTCTACATGATCTACCTGATCGACGAGACGGAGCTGACCGCCCTGCGCAGGGAGATGCGCGAGGAGAAGGCCGTCGTAGCGCTGGTTTATCTGGATAACTACGAAGAAGCGATGGACAACATAGATGAGGTGCATTCCTCTCTGATGAATGTCCTGATTGACAGGGAGATCAACAAGTACAGTCTGGCGCATCAGGCGCTGAGCAAGAAGTTGGAGAAGGACAAGTACCTTCTGATCATGAACCAGAAGAGCCTCTCGGGACTGGAGGAAGATCATTTCTCCCTGCTCGAGGAAGTCAAGACTGTCAATATCGGCAACGAGATCGTCATGACGATCAGCATCGGCGTCGGCGTGGGCGGCGACGACTATAACCAGAATTATGAATACGCCCGGACGGCGATGGAGATGGCCCTGGGGCGCGGCGGAGACCAGGCGGTGCTGAACCGGGATGGCCAGATGAAGTTCTTCGGCGGCAAGTCCCAGAGCGGGGAGCGCCATACCAGAGTCAAGGCCCGCGTCAAGGCGCAGGCCATGCGCGAGATCATGGAATCGAAAGACCGCGTGCTCACGATGGGGCACAAGATCACGGACATGGATTCTCTGGGCGCAGCGGTGGGCATCTACCGGGCGGCGAAAACGCTGGGCAAGCAGGTTTACATTGTTCTCGGGGAGGATTCTCTGCCGATCCGGAACTGGCTGACGATGCTTCGGGAGAGCCGCGACTACGAAGAAGAGATCTTCATTTCCCACGAAAAGGCGGTCGAGATCTGTGACGGCAACACGGCAGTGGTTGTTGTGGACACTGCCCGCAGGACGATGGTGGAATGTGAGGAGCTGCTCTCGAAGACAAAGACCATCGTCGTGCTGGATCATCACCGGCAGTCAACGGAACAGATCCAGAACGCCGCGCTGTCCTACATAGAGCCGGGCGCTTCGTCCGCCTGCGAGATGGTGGCGGAGATCCTGCAGTATTTTGAGGAAAATGTGCGCCTGAAGAGCCTGGAGGCAGACTGTCTGTACGCAGGCATCATCATCGACACAAACGGCTTCGTGGCAAAGACCAGCGCAAGGACATTTGAGGCGGCAGCCTACCTGAGGCGCATGGGGGCGGACGTCACCCGGGTGCGCAAGGCGCTTCGGGAGGACATGGACAGCTACAAGGCAAGGGCGGAAGCGGTCAGGCATGCGGAGTACTTCATGGGACGCTTTGCCATCTCGATTCTTCCGAGCGAGGGACTGGTCAGCCCGAATGTGGTTGGAGCGCAGGCGGCCAATGAGCTTCTCGATATTATCGGCGTCACTGCGTCATTTGTCGTGACCAATTACAGCGGGAAGGTATTCATCTCCGCAAGGGCGATCGACGAGGTGAATGTGCAGGTGATCATGGAGAGGCTCGGCGGAGGCGGACATATGAACATCGCCGGCGCGCAGCTGCAGGATGTGACCTGCGGCGAAGCGGTGCTGCGTATCAAGGAAATACTTACTACCATGACGGAGGCGGGAGAGATATGAAGGTAATTCTGTTGCAGGATGTCAATAAGGTCGGCAAAAAGGGCGACATGGTGGAGGCTGCGGATGCCTACGCGCGCAATGTGCTGATCCGCAGGAAGCTGGCTGTCGAGGCGACCGGAAAGACGATCAATGACCTGAAGCTGAAGAAGGCGAATGATGAGAAGGTCGCCGAGGAGAACCTGGAGGCCGCCAGGGCGCTGAAGGAGAGGCTCGATCAGAGCAGCGTCGTCGTGAAGGCCAAGACCGGCGAGGGCGATAAGCTGTTCGGTTCGATCTCGGGCAAGGAGATCGCGGAGGCCGCGAAGGAGCAGCTTGGCATCGAGCTGGATAAGAGGAAGATTGTCGTGGAGAATCCGATCAAAACGATCGGAACGATGTCGGTTCTTGTGAAGCTGCATCCGCAGGTGAAGGCGCAGCTGAGCGTGAAGGTGGAGAAGCTGTAACGGAATGGATGAGAATATCAATGAGATCCGGCGTATTCCGCCGCATAGTCAGGAGGCTGAGCAGTCTGTCATCGGATCGATGATGATCGATCCGGAGGCGATCGCAGCCTCTTCCTCCATTCTTACGGAGGAAGATTTTTTCCACAGACCATACGCGCTTTTGTTTCGTGCGATCGTGGATCTGGACGCTGCCGGCCGCGCGGTAGACGAGGTGACGCTCCAGAACCGGCTGCGCGAGATGGATGCGCCGGAGGATCTGGCAAGCGCGCAGACGCTGGCGGAGTTAGTGGCGTCGGTGCCGGTCTCGACGAATGCGAAGCATTACGCGAGGATCGTGGCTGAAAAGGCACAGCTTCGGAGAATGATCCGGACCATGGAGGAGCTGACTTCCGCGTGTTACGCCGACCGGGAGAAGACAGAGGATCTGAGTGACCGGATGGAGAAGCAGGTCTTCCAGCTGCTGACGAAGCGGCAGGGGAGGGAGCTGACCCCCATTGCGGATATCGTGATGGACGCGCTGGATCGCATCTCCGCGGCGAGCAGCCAGAACAGCTCGATCACCGGCCTGGCTACAGGCTTCCACGATCTGGACTTCAAGACCAGCGGCTTCCAGCCCTCGGATCTGATCCTGGTGGCGGCAAGACCTTCCATGGGAAAGACGGCGTTTGTCCTGAACATCGGCGCATACATGGCATTTCGCGAGAAAAGGCGCGTCGCGATCTTCTCCCTTGAGATGTCGAAGGAGCAGCTGGTCAACCGTCTGCTGGCGCAGGAGTCCAATATCGACGCGACGAGGCTGCGCAATGGGCGCCTGAAGGATTCGGAGTGGGAAAACCTGGTGATGGGCGCGGATGTGATCGGGAAGTCGAACCTGATCATCGACGACACGCCCGGCATCTCGGTTCCGGAGCTTCGGAGCAAATGCCGGCGGCTGAAGCTGGAGGGCGGGCTTGACTGTATCATGGTTGACTACCTGCAGCTGATGAGCGGAAGCGGCCGCGGCAATGACTCCAGGCAGCAGGAGATCTCGGAGATCTCACGCGGGCTGAAGGAGGTTGCGCGTGAGCTGCATGTGCCGCTGATCGCGCTGAGCCAGTTGTCCCGCGCGGTGGAGCAGAGGCCGGATCACCGTCCGGTGCTGAGCGACCTGAGGGAGTCCGGCGCCATCGAGCAGGACGCGGACGTGGTGATCTTCCTGTACCGGGACGACTATTACAATAAGGATTCCGAGCGGCAGGGCATCGCGGATATCCTGATCCGGAAACAGAGGAACGGCCCGCTGGGCGACGTGGAGCTGGTATGGCTTCCGGAGTACACGAAGTTCGCGAATCCGGCAAATGAGCGTGACCGCGCGCAGAACCCGGGCGGATGAACGGCATG
>CACXFW010000066.1 GCA_902767065.1 uncultured Lachnospiraceae bacterium
CCTTGTACTGTTTACCACCTGTTGCGATAATAGCGTACATCTGGGTTTCCTCCCATTCTTAAAAACTCGCCAGCTTCGGCGGCATCCGAAAAAGGACGCACTTGTGCCCCGCTGAGCGGCATACTCAGGAAATATAGCACACGGAATCAGGCAAAGTCAACATTTTTTTGTGTTTTTTATAACGCAGTTGTTACTATCCACGGCCGATCTGAGTCTTTGTATCTGACGCGTCAGGCTTGCCTGTAAGCGGCAGTACAAAACCCGGATCAGGGCCGTGAATCGTAACACGCAGTTTTCCCTGGTTACAGACCACCCCCGGCCGGGGTGTGGTCTGGCCGGGGGAAAACTGTATCTTTATCTTACCTGATCTTCAGACGGAACGTGCAGCTTCCGGTAAAGTGGAAGTAGATGTAAACCGTCTGGCCCTGAAGCAAAGGAAGTGTTCCCGTTCTGCTCGTCAGGAACATACTGCCCTTTCTGCTGCGTGACGCGACATACAGTCCGGTAGACGGACCTCCTTTCGTGGGAACTGACCGCTGGAAAATGGAGGTGCCATACAGTCCGGATGCAGTCATCAGATTGAAGTATCCGCAGCAGTATCTGCCGGATGTGACGTTTGACACCGTAAATCTGTACGCGCCGGTCACCGGGGCTGTAAACTTCAGATATCCTCCGCCATTTGGCATCTTAACCTTTGTGGTTCCCCTGCCGACCGGTCTGGCTGCAGCGTCAGCAACTGCTCTGTATGTTGTAAAACCGGCTTTCTTTACTTTTACCGTCTTCGCGGAAACTGCGGCCGGACTCATACAGGCCACCAGCATCGCGACTGTCATTGCCAAAACAACTCTTCTGACAATTCTTTTCATTCGGTTCCCTCCTCATTGTTATCTTGTTACGAGCCTCCGGCTCCAATAGACGGACTGAAGCCTGACGTTTTCACAGGGAACTCCATTCGCGAGAGTGGGCTGAGGATAGAAGTAATAATAGGTGTAGTTTTTAAACGCACGGCCGGCAAACTTCTTAATCTTTCTGGTAGCCTTTCCCGGTCTGACCTTTGCGATTGCCTTGTATCCGCTGCTTCTTGAAGTTGACATCATGACCGTCACAGATACAACGCCGGGGACCGCCGGACACTTAAGCTTCAGGACCTTTTCCTTCTTCGAGGCTTTGTCCTTGAACCGGAGGGTGGAGAAAGCCTTCAGCGGTGAATAATCTCCAACATAGACCTTGACGCCGCTTACCTTTGTGAACGGGCGCACCCTGTAATAATAGACCTGATTCATGCCGGCAGCAAACGGAATGCTGGCATAGGAGACCGCATCCTTCGTAGCAAGAACATTCATACTCAGGTCCAGAACCTGAACCTCACCCCAGACGTCCGAATATCCGGTGTTGATCCTTACAGAGATTGATGAATCTGAAAAGTAGGCAAGCTCAAAACTGTCAAGCCCCATCGACACGCTTGCCGCGTTCGCTTTGAATCCGCCAAATGAGATGCATGCAAAGCATACGATCAGCATCATCATTGCCATCCGCACCCTGTTTACCGCTTCTTTTTTCATACATTCCCTCCTTTTTGTGCATTTTCTGACTGACATTACCATCTGAAAGCTATTGCTGATCCCTGCATGATACGATGCTGCAGGTACCACTTTTTCCAACGCTCAGAACAGAGTCTGTTCAAAGCATTGAGTTTCATATGAATTGTACAATGATTCAGGAAAGCATGCAATTGGATCATCCGGGTATGCGCATAGTGGAAGGTTACGGGTCACGTCCCGCCGTCCGAGCCTGCGGGCCCCGTAAGGAACCATTTAAGGAGCGCCGCAAGCGTTATTCATCCCGTATCGTTCTCCAGGCTTCCACCAGCCTTTCATAACTCCATGCGGCATTTGCCGGGCTGGTGGATGGAAGGCAGATACAGGCTCTTCCTGTCACCGGTTCCGTATAGGTTTTGTACATTTTTTCGGCGGTCTTTCCGTTTACATAGATCTGCCGGATGGAAGATGCTTCCAGAATCGGCCGCAGATCGTTTACCGTGACATCAGATATGCTGGCGTCGGAGGATCCTTTGATCCGGCAGGATGCGATCACATCCCACGCGGCGATCCGGTTACGTATCAGGAACTGCCTTCTGTCTTGGACCGTCATCGGAACTTCTTCCTGAAAAACAGCTGCAACGACTCTCCAGAAGCGATTCTGAGGATGCCCGTAGAAGAACATCGCCTCCCGGGACTTCACAGAAGGGAAGCTGCCCAGGATCAGGATGCGGGAATCCTCTCTGTAAACCGGAGGGATCGGGTGCCTGATGAAAATGGAATCCATGTTTTATTATAACCCATCATAGAACCTGTACAGGAAGCTTATTCTACAGCATGGACCGCGTCCCTCAGCGGCACTTCGATCTTCTGCCGTGTCATCTCCACCAGGCCAAGCTTTGTCATATCCACAACCTTCGTCCGGACCGGATCCTGGAGTACAGAGCGTCTCAGCTCGTCGAGAATCCGGAGTGAATTCTTCTGCTGCTGCAGATTGATAAAGTCAATTACAATGATTCCCGACAGGTTTCTCAGCCGGATCTGGCGCGCCGCTTCACGGGCTGCCTCCAGGTTGAGGTCCAGCAAAGCCTCTTCCTTCTGCTTTCCGGTCTGATACCGTCCGGAGTTGACATCGATGATATGAAGCGCTTCCGTCGATTCAATCACAAGATCGCCGCCGCTTTTCAGATCGACTTTTTTGCCAAGAGCCCGGGTCAGTTCTCTCTCGAGGGAGTATACCTTCTCCATCGATACCAGATGATCTTCATACAGGCGGAATTTAAGATCCCTTCTGCCGGATTCTTCTGATGCCTGAAGCATCTGCCTGTGCAGGCTTCTGTCATCCGTAACGACTGTTTCGACCATCTGTCCAGACAGATTGAGAATCCGCGTCAGCCAGCGTGGAGGCTGCTTCTTCAGGATTGAGTGAACACTGCGGTATGGTGCTCTGAGCCTGAGGTCTGACATCTCCGCTTCAAGACCGGAGATATCGTTTAGAATCTCTCTTCTGAGATGCTCTGACAGATCTGGACTATCTTCTGCCTTTGCCTCTTTTGGCTCAGCATTCCCTGATTCTTCTGCCAGAATCCGGGCTGCACTGGTGCGTACCACGAGGCCGCACTGCCCGATTCTTTTCTGCAGGGCGTCAAATTCCTCCGAGCAAAGAATCCGGTCTTTGATCTCCTGGCGAAGCTGTTCCGGAAGCTTTTTTGAAACGCCAAGACCCATGCCGCCCAGAATCAGCACGACATGCTTTCCCTGCAGGGTAATCTTTGTGGAAAGAGACATGTCCTTCCTGCCGAATGCCTCTCTGGTAATCTGGACAGCCAGCTGGTCTCCCGCCTGAAGCTCAGGACTTGGCCCCTTCGAGACATAGATCGGAGATACCATCTCATCAAGGGGAAGGTAGCCGTTGATGCCGGGAACAAGCTCAACGAAAGCGGCATTGATGTTTTTCGCAACCTTCTGGACAATACCGATATAGATGTCACCGATTTTCGGCCCGTCTGCAGGGTCATCCACATGGATCTCAACCGCGTGCCCTGCATCGTCCAGCAGAAAGGAGAAAACCTTGTCTTTCTTTTTTTCAATAATATATTTCATGAACGGTCAGTTTTTCTGCCTGTACGGCTGCCAGTTCCTCTTTTACGGAATTCTTTCTCCAAGATCGATCAGGGGAACGAACCTGTGGCGTCCTTCCTTCCCCAGATCCGCATATACTTCATCCCGGTTAATCAGGAACCGGAATGGCTGATACTCTCTTTTGGTCTGCCTGGCGAAAGCCTGCATGACCAGCTCCGGACGGATGTTTCGGTCCAGTCCTGCGCTCAGGGAAAGAATCAGGTCTTCAGGCGGCGGGGGCTGCTGTGTGGAAAAGGGCTGCTCCGGATTATTCTTAAGAGGGCTTTGCCGTGTGGACAGCGGCCTGGCCAGATCCGTAACAGGCGGTCCGCCGGAGACAAACTTCGCCTCATAGATCAAAGGCCTGATGTTCATCTCTTTTTCCGTTTTCTTGCCCTTCTTCAACACCAGAATCTCCGGTTGGTCAAGCCAGCAAATAAACTCTTCCGGCCAGGAAGGATCCCACGGATCCTCCTTCGTCATACGGAGCGTGTAGTCTGCCCGTGATACCAGGGTCATTCCCTTATGTGCCTTTCCGACCGGAATCTGCCTTGCGTCTGTAAAATGGATTCCCTCGGGCGCCGATTCGTTCAGGGCGTTGACGATCACATCTGACGACAGGGCGCTTTTCAGATCCACATCGACATACTCAGAATCACTGGTCATGCCGACCCCCAGAGGCAGGGCAAATGACATGGACATATGGGGGCTCAGTCCTTCCGTGTAGACCACATCTATCCCGGCTCTGCGGCATGCTTTCTGAAAATACCGCATCATGTCAAGGTGGACGATAAACTTCATCAGCCCCTGTTTGGAGTATTTTACCCGGACTCTCATGCTTCCTCCTGGTTTTCTTCCCCCCGCAGCGCATAGTGACCGATCCACGCCAGTGCCCGTTTTCATATCTTTGCATGAATCAGATCATTCCGGATCCACCAGCTTCGCTGGTCTTTGCTCCGCTTCTTTCTGCGTGATAATCAAAGCACACCCCGCACCCGAACTTCGCCGCGCCGCAGGCGCTGCATTTCTTATGACAGTTCAGAGTCACCTCTGCTCTCATCGCTTTGTGCCATTCCTCGAGAAGGAACCTTTTAGACGGTCCCGCATCGATGAAATCCCAGGGGAACAATTCATCCTCTTCGCGCTGTCTTCGTGTATAGAAAGACAGGTCTGTTCCGGTTTCCTCCATCGCTTCCACCCACCGGTTCCAGTCCCAGTGCTCTGTCCAGGCGTCAAAGAGGGCGCCCTTTCGATAAGCCGCCTCGATCACCCTGGACACTCTCCGATCCCCGCGTGCAAGAAGTCCTTCCAGGACGGTCCCGTAGGCTTCGTGCCAGTTATACCGGATCGACTTGTGGTTCAGGCTTGCTTTCACCTCATTGTTGACTGTATGCGCAAAGGTAAGATAGTCCTCAGGCGTGAACATCGCTGCCCACTGGAACGGGGTGAAGGGCTTCGGGACAAAGAAGGATGTTGAGATCGTGATCATGCAGCGGCCGCTGCGGTTTTCTTTTGGAACCGTATCGTAATAAAGCTCAGCGATCTTTTCCGCCAGATGCGCAATCGCCCTGCGGTCCTCTTCTGTCTCGGTCGGCTGGCCCAGCATAAAATACAGCTTCACCTTGTTCCAGCCTCCCTGAAAGGCCTGTGAAGCTCCGCGCAGGATGTCCTCCTGTGTGAGGCCTTTGTTGATCACATCCCTCATCCGTTGGGATCCGCCCTCCGGCGCAAAGGTCAGGGAACTCTTCTTCACGTCCTGAACCTTGCTCATGACATCCAGCGAGAACGCATCGATCCGAAGAGACGGGAGTGAAATATTGATATTTTCAGTCTTCCCGTGTTTTTCAAGCAGATAGGTAACCAGCCCTTCCAGATCCGGATAGTCGCTGGTAGAGAGAGAGCTGAGGGAGATCTCCTCGTGTCCTGTTGCCGCCAGGAGCTGGTCTGCGTTTTTCTTCAGCGTCTCCAGGCTTTTCGTGCGGGTCGGACGGTAAATCATGCCAGCCTGGCAGAAGCGGCATCCACGGATACAGCCTCTTTGCACCTCCAGAACCACCCGGTCCTGCGTAACCTGCATGAATGGGACAAGCGGCTTCGTCAGATAGGGACTGTGGTCCAGATCTTTTACTACCTGCTTTCGGATTCTCTTCGGAATTGTATGAAGGAGAGGCTCAAAGGATTTCAGGGTTCCGTCTTCATGGTATGACGGGCGATAGAACAGCGGGCAGTAGATCCCGTCGATCGAAGCTGCCTGCAGGAGAAACTCTTTTCTCGAGACCCCCTTCTCCTTACATTCTTTGTACAGGTCAAGGAGTTCATCGTAGACCGTCTCTCCTTCACCGATGTAGAACAGGTCAAAAAACTCCGCAATCGGTTCCGGATTATAAGCGCAGGGGCCTCCCCCTATGACGATGGGGGCTCCATCTCCCAGCGCAAGCTCTTCCTGAGGGACCTGATCCGGTCTTTCCCCGGAGCGCTTCTTAAGAGACGGCGTAATCCCGCTGTCAAGTACTTCTCCTGCGCTCTTTTCCGGACAGACAGGATCTTCTGCCGGCATCCTCTCCCGCCCTTGGCCGGGCTCTGAGCTTCTCGTGTATAGTCTTTGCGATGCGTGAAGGGGAATCCCCGCAAGATCCAGAATCTGCAGGACATTTGCGTAGCACAGCTCGTACTGCAGCGTGATGCCGAGAAAATCAAAATCCCGGATCCTTTCCTGGGACTCCAGCGCGAAGAGAGGAATCCTCTTTTGTCTCATGACACGGTCCAGATCCACCCATGGAGAATAGACCCGCTCGCACCAGGTGTCAGGCCTTCTATTGAACATTTCATACAGGATCTGAATGCCCAGATGAGACATTCCGATCTCATAGACATCTGGAAAACACATCGCAAAACGGATCCTGACATCAGCCGGATCCTTGTGAACCGCATTGACTTCATTTCCCAGATACCGCTCCGGTTTTTCCACGGAAAGAAGAACCTCCTCCGGGAGCGCCAGCTTCATTTCCATACTGCCTGTTTCCTTGCCGAAAATGACTGTTTGTATTGATTCACCACACTTTATCATGGCGATGTTCTTAAGCTGCAGGCTATCTGTCTTCCAGCTTCTTCGCCTTACTTCTTCTTCGCCGCCTGCTTTCTCTTGAGCGCCGCAAGCTGCTGGGCAATCTTTTTATTGGCAGCTTCCTTGCTGTCTTTGTTTTTCTTTCCAAGCTTTCCCATCGCGCTATCCTCCTCTATAAACAACAGTTTATTTCTGACAATATCCGTTCGGATAAAGGTACCGTAACCGAAACTACTTCGCCCTTCGGACTCGTACTTTCAAACGGTATCTGGCTCCTGTAAATCAGATGTTCCGCACAAAAAGCCGCAGCAGGTTTCTCACTGAAATGAAAGCCATGTTATCCCGAAGCTGATTCCAAGGAAGCTGCCCAGGATCAGAGCCTGCAGACGCCGGTTATCCGTCAGCAGGCCTACACACTCCCTGACGGTCGCATTTGCCCAGAACCACCAGCGGGTGGGCTGGCCCATTCCCACCGCGTCCATCCTGACACGCCTTGCATACAGCCCGCTTCTGAATACATGATAATTGGTCGTAGAGTAAGCGACCTTCGCATCCGGTTTGACCGCCAGGATTTTCTCCTTCGAGAACAGCATATTCTGATACGTATTTTCAGAGCGGTCCTCCTCGATGATCTGGTCTTCCGGAATTCCCTTCTCCAGGAGGTAAGCCTTCATCGATGTACTCTCCGAGGTCACTTCGTCCTGGCCCTGCCCGCCGGATGTTACGAAATAAGGCGCATGTCCCGTCTCTTCCTTCTGCATCAGGTAAAATCCGATCGCCCGGTCGATTCTTCCGCGAAGCAGAGGAGTTGGCGTTCCATCCTTCCGGATCCGGCATCCGAGAATGATGATGAAATCCTGATCCGGTTCTGGCTGGTAATGGGCGACGGAAACCACGGCAATCAGTGCCCCGATCAGCATACACTCGAAGTACAGATAGAGCACGGCACCCAGATTCAGGATCAGGTTGACGAAGAACTGAAGGCTTTTGGGAATATCGATCGGGGGTCTGGTAGAAAACCAGAGCAGGATCAAAAGTCCTCCGGTCATCAGAATCGCGAGAAGGATGCCCAGAACATTGACTAAGCGCTTTCCTTCATGCCGGATCAGACAGATATTGGAGACAATCAGCCAGACCGAAAACACCACAACGGCAGAAAACGACATATACAGGTAAGTGATTGCCGAATCTGAGATAAACCAGATAATATCATAGGACGAAAATGCATCCGGTACCCGGAAGATTCCGATGCAGTAACGGATACTTGACAAAAGAAGAATCAGAAAAAACAGGATGAACCCTCTGTAGAAAATAATATTGTAGGAATACGGATTGCAGCGCACCTGCCTGAAGGAGGAATACACTAAAAGCACCAGCATGGCAGACAGGTATCCAAGATAAATCGCACTGAGCCTGGCGGCACCGGCATCGAGATGAAGCATGACGATAAAGACAGCGGCAACGATCCCGGTAAGGATCATTGAAGTGTAGATACTTGGCTCTTTGCGTGCTGCTTTCTCATTCAGAATGCTGCCGGCGGATTGAATGTCCATGAAGTGGTCCTGGGATGACTTCCTCCCTGCTCCTTCCTGTGGTTTCTTTCATCTTAATCCCTCTGATTTGGAAGTGTCAACCTTCCTAAGGCTGATACGGCAGGAAGGGGTGATACGGTGTTACAGGTCACACCCCGGCGAGCCTCGTGCCTGTGGGCCGCCCACAGGCACGAGGCGGCGGCGCCGTTTCTCCAAAGCCGGATCAGGCCGTTCCAAAGCCGTTCCCGATCTTCCCCATCTTCCGAAGGATTTTCTCCGGCGTCATCGGCCAGCTTTCAATCCACACGCCGACCGCGTCATGGATCGCGATCCCGATGGCGGGAGCCGCTCCGTTGCAGGCGATCTCCGAGATCGACTTGGCGCCGAACGGTCCGTCCGCGTCATCCACATCGATCAGTACCGCCTTGAAATCATCAGGCTGTTCATAGATCATCGGAACACCGTAGTCTGTCATGTTGGCGTTCAGGCAGCGCCCTTTTTCATCCAGCATGATTCCCTCATAGAGCGAATGGCCGATGGACTTCAGCGCGGCTCCGTACATCTGGCACAGAGCCATCTCCGGATTGATCGGCGTGCCTGCATCCTGCAGGGCATAAAACTTCTGCACCCTGATCTCTCCGGTCCTTGTATTGACAGCTACCTGTGCGAAATGTGCTCCGTACGGTACCGAGGATGCGCCTGTGACGAAGGAGCCATGGAAAACCATCGTACCGCGTCCGGTACCACTGCAGGCTGTGTGCGACAGTTCCCCGTAGGAAATGGAATTCCCGGTCTTCTTCGAGTACACCTCCCCGGGCATCCGGAGATTCAGATCCGACGGATCCTCCTCCATCTGGAGGGCCGCCTCCTTCAGAACCTTCTCTTTCAGGCCTTTTGCCGCGACAAGCGCCGCGTTTCCGGAAAAGAAGGTGCCAGAGGACGCATAGGAGCCTGTGTCGAAGACCGAACTGTCCGTATCGCCGGACAGAACCGTGATGTGCTCCATTGGCATGCACATGATCTCACTGACAATCTTGGCGCAGATCGTATCCAGGCCGGTCCCGATGTCCGCGCATCCGCTGTTGAGAATCACGGTACCGTCCGTTTCCATCTTCGCGATCGCCTCCGCGTGATCCAGTCCCGGCAGGCCGGAGCCCTGCATGATCATCGCAAAGCCCTTTCCGATCCTGATATCCGGGTCCTCGCTTGTCTCCTTTACGCCCCAGCGGATCATATCACAGCCCTGAACGACTGCTTCCCTCAGTCCGCAGGATCCGACCGGAACGACATTCCCCTCACGGCCCTCTCCGAGTCCCTTCAGGATATCGAGGCGGTATCCGGTTTCCACATGATTCTTCAGCACCATCTCTTTGTAGTCGCAGCCAAGCTTTTCCGCCAGCTCAGCCATGCACATCATAATGCCGAAGGTGCCTTTCGGCGTGCCATATCCCTGATACGCGCCCGCAGGAGGCGTATTCGTATAATAGACCTTCAGGTCATATGCCATATTGTCACACTTGAACAATGGCAGCGTCTTGGAACAGCTGTTCATCGGCACGGTCAGGCAGTGGTTGCCGTACGGACCGGTGTTTGCACGCACCTCCATGAAGATTCCGGTGATGGTTCCGTCTTTTTTTCCGGACATTTTTACCCTGGCACGCATCGGGTGCCTGGTGGAGTTGGCAATGAATTCCTCTTCCCTCGTGTTGCGGCAGTAGACAGGGCGGCCGGTGATAAAGGATGCATAGGCTGTCACGTCCTCGATCAGGATGTCCTGCTTGGATCCGTATCCGCCGCCGACCCTGGTCTTAATCACATGGATCCGGTTTTCGGGAAGGCCCGTTACCCAGCCGACAATTCTGCGTACGTGGAACGGAACCTGGGTGGAGGCATAGACGGTCAGACGGCCGCCCTCCATCCGGGCGAAACACACATGCGGCTCAAGCGGCGTCTGCTGTACCTGGCTGGTCTGGAAGGTCCTCTCAACCACTGCGTCTGCCTCGGCAAATGCCTTCTCGACATCCCCGATCCCGCCGGAGTTGGACGCTGCCACGTTGTGATGGATATCAGCGCCCAAAGGAAACTGGTAGATCACCTTTCCTTCCCTCCAGTCTCCAGCCTCCTGATTGTATTCCTCAAGGTCAGCCGGCGCGCCGGCGCGGTATTCCACGATACCGTTGTGAACGCGGGGCGAACCTTCTGCCATCGCCTCTTCCACCGTAAAGACCGGTTTGAGGACCTCATATTCCACCCGGATCAGATCTCTTGCCTTCTCTCCCGCCTCTTTTGTCTCTGCGATGATGCCTGCCACACGGTCGCCGACATGGCGGACCTTCCAGTTGAACAGTCTCCTGTCATGCGGGGACGGTTCCGGATTGCCCTGCCCTGCCTGCATGTAGAAAACGTCCGGACAGTTGGCGGGAGTGAGGATCCTGACGACCCCCGGAACCTTCTCCGCCTCGGAAGTATCGATTGACCTGATATAGGCATGGGCATGGGGGGAGCGGAGCATCACAAGAATACATGCATCCGGAGAAACACAGTCTTCCACAAAGACCTTGTCGCCGCGCACCAGCTGTGGTCCGTCCACCTTTTCGGCCGGTTTTCCGACGATGCGAAGGTTTGGACGGAAGGAGGGAGCCGCCTTTGTAGTATAGAATCCATGCTCGATCCATTCCTTTGCCAGCTGTACGGCAAGGTAATAATGTTCGTATCCGGCATCGCGGATAAAGATTCCGGACATTGCGTCTTTGATCTCTTCCCTTGTGGGAGACGGATGATGGATCAGAAGCCAGGTCAGCATCAATGCCGCCGCTGGTGCATTATACGCGCTTTGCACCAGTCCGGCATCGATCATTGCCTGCTGCACGACCGTCAGGCAGTCGGAGCCGCTTTTCCCATTCAGCATCAGCGCGTTTTCCATCGCCATCTTCTGACTGCCGGAGGGGGGCTGAGGGCCGAAGAACGACGCCGACACGCTGCCCCCTTTTTCGCAAAGCATCGCCAGATCCCTCAGGCCGTCAGGCGTGACGATCCTTGTGCCGTCAGACAGCGAAGCCGGTATAAGATCGGAATAGACCGGAACACCGTCCATCAGGATGGTATCGCTGCCGCAGAAGCCTTCATAATCGTCGGAATCGCGCACGGCTGCATAGCCATGTTCAAAGAGCAGGTCGCGCAGAGGCTTTGAGGAAGCCGTATCCCAGGATCGCTCGATTTCGTTGATCCATAGTCTGATCATCATGACTCTCTTCCTCCTTCCGTGCTCAGCTTTTCATACATGGATTCCAGAGTGACACCGGTCAGATACCGTTTGTATTCCTCGGAACCGGAGAAATCGTCCGTTACATTGGCCCTC
The DNA here is from genome assembly GCA_902767065.1 of uncultured Lachnospiraceae bacterium. Classification (GTDB taxonomy): domain Bacteria; phylum Bacillota; class Clostridia; order Lachnospirales; family Lachnospiraceae; genus Porcincola. The sequence goes on from CACXFW010000066.1 coordinate 11,614, forward strand.
TTCCAGGAGACATCCCAGTTCCTGATGTCCGGACAGAAAATGCCGCTGTTTCTGATCGCGAGACCGATCCGGTATTCTTCCATCTCCCGTCCCATGGCGATCGTCAGATACGCGTGGCTCTCGACCGTATTCGCGTAACGTTTTGAAAGGACGCGGACGCCGTTTTCTCCTGCGCTTTCCTGACCTTGCTTTACCAGGACACAAGTGATCAGCGCATCCTGGAAGCGTTCCCTTTCCTCAGCATAGCGGCCGATCTCTATCGTCTCCTCACCGCCCTTGCCTGTCACGCCAATCAGCGCGCCAGATGCGATCAATGTCGGAATCAGATAGGAATCACTGCGCCAGGATGCAATATTACCACCGATGGTTGCACGGTTTCTCTTCTGGAGAGAACCGCAGAAACGAAGCGCTTCCTTCAGGTATCCGGGAACCTTCACGTCATCAAGCGCCATCGTAAAAGTCACGAGAGCCCCGATCCTGATCATACCGTCCGTCTGTGTGATCGTCCGAATTCCGGGCAGATCCGGTACCAGAATCAGCTTCTTCGCGTGAATCCCTGAATCTTTGTATCCGATCCCGGTTCCTCCCGCGAAGAAGGCTGAATCCTGATCTTTATAGTACAAAGCCTCCTGAAGGCCGGAAGCCCTGATCAGTTCACCTTCCATCACCATATGGCTCCTTTCTTTGATGCGGCTATGCAATATATATTTCAGTGTACCACTGATCGCCCTTCTTTTGTAAAAAACTTGGTAATTATTCAGCACCACAGCGAAGAACACGAAGTGTTCTGAGCAATGGGGGTGCTGAATAGTTACAAAACTTGTAAC
>CACXFW010000067.1 GCA_902767065.1 uncultured Lachnospiraceae bacterium
CCAGGGGGCGGACAAGCGGTGAAACCGCTCTGTCCGCCCACAGCGAAGAACACGAAGTGTTCTGAGCAATGGGGGTGCTGAATAGTTGCGGTTATTGCTTCTTCATCCGGATCTGTCCGGAGATCGACAAAGCAAGCATCATCTCTGTCATCAGAAACAGGATCGACGTTCCTCCGTAGGAAACAAAGGGGAGGGTGATTCCTGTCGTCGGAATCACGTTCAGGACAACCGCGATATTCAGCACCACCTGAAGGGAGATGTGGGCAAAGATTCCCGTCGCTATCAGGCTCCCCAGAAGATCCGGCGCATTGGTCGCGATAAAAAACAGCCTCCACAGGAGGAAAACAAATAACAGAACAACGATCATCGCTCCGAGGATTCCCAGCTCCTCGCAGATGATGGAGAAGATCATATCGTTCTGCGCCTCCGGAAGCGCCCCCAGCTTCTGGGCGCTGTTTCCCAGTCCCTTTCCGAAGATTCCTCCTGATCCGATCGCGTACAGCCCCTGCATCACCTGGTAACCGCCCTCGTCCTGGTTCTCCTCCGGGTGCATCCATGTGATGATCCGCTGAAGACGGAAGGATCCGGTCTTTGCCATATTGTCCAAAACTCCGGTCGCACGGATCACCTGGATCAGGATCAGGCCTGCCACAATCGCAATCACCGTGAATCTCAGAAGCTTTCCCGGATTGGGATGCGCGACAACAATCAGGATATAGGTAATTCCGACAATGATGATTGCGGTCGAAAGATTTTCGGTAAAACGGTAGGTCAGAAATGCCGTCACGATACCGAACGCCGCAATCTTCGCCGGAACCTTCACCTTTCTGAAGCGGAACCCCGCCTTTACAATCATCATCGGCAGAAAGATTATCACGGCCACCTTCGCAAGCTCGGCCGGCTGGAACGAAATGCTGCCGATATAGATCCACCGTCTTGCACCGTTGATGGTTCTTCCGACGAACCGGGTCGCGACCAGAAGCAGGTTGGAAACAATATAAAGCGGCCATGCATATTTTGCGTAAATATGATAATCAATCCGTGAGAAAAGAATCATCAAAAAGAAGGCGGCGACACTGATCACCGACTGCTTTTCAAAATAATGCATGTCGTTGCTGAACGTAACCGATGCCTCATACGCACTGGTGGAATAGAGCATGACCAGGCCAAAGCAGGTCAGAAGAACGACGACCGCCATCAGATTGTAGTCATAATAGTCCCATCCTTCTTCCTTCTGTACCTTTTTGCTGCCGCGAAGGAGGGAGAAGTTTCTCCTGCCTGTACTGTCCCTCGCTGCCGCTTTTCCCGCATCTGCTCCATGCGCCATGTAACGTGTCCTCTTCAATCTGTTAATCGTTCTTCGCGTTGATATACGGAATCAGCCCGCCCGCCTGGATGATTTTCTGCATAAACGGCGGAAATGCCTGTCCCTTCCAGCTCATGCCAAGCGTCTGATCCGTGATGATCCCCGTATCCAGATCGACCACTACCCGGTCGCCCGGACGGATGCTGTCTGCCGCTTCCGGGCACTCCACAATCGGAAGGCCGATATTGATGGCATTGCGGTAGAAGATCCGGGCAAATGTCTGCGCGATCACGCAGCTGATCCCTGCCGCCTTGATCGCGATCGGGGCGTGCTCCCTTGAGGACCCGCACCCGAAGTTCTTCTTCGCAACAATGATATCTCCCTCCCGGACCTTTTCGGTAAACGTGCTGTCGATATCTTCCATGCAGTGGGAAGAGAGTTCCTTCGGGTCGGAGGAATTCAGGTATCTTGCCGGAATGATGACATCGGTATCTACATTATCGCCATATTTGAATACAGTCCCTTCCAGTTTCATCTCTTTCCTCCTCTCAGATCTCTTCCGGAGACGCAATCCGTCCGGCTACAGCACTGGCGGCCGCCACTGCGGGGCTTGCGAGGTATATTTCCGAATCCACGGCTCCCATGCGTCCCACAAAATTCCGGTTCGTAGTGGAGACGCAGCGTTCCTTCCCGGCAAGAATGCCCATGTATCCTCCAAGGCACGGGCCGCAGGTCGGCGTCGATACAACCGCGCCGGCTTCGATAAAGATCTTCAGAAGGCCCTCTTCCAATGCCTGCAGATAAACCTTCTGGGTGGCAGGGATGATGATGCAGCGTACATCTTTCGCCACATGACGCCCCTTCAGGACACTGGCTGCCGCAAACAGATCTGACAGTCTTCCGTTGGTGCACGACCCGATGACCGCCTGGTCGATCGGAATCTCTCCCACCTCATCGATCGTCCTGGCATTCTCAGGCAGATGAGGAAATGCGACCGTCGGCCTGAGTTTTGACAGATCAATCGTATATTCCTTCTCATACTCCGCATCCGGATCCGCCTCAAAAGCAGTCCACTTCTTCGTGGAATGCTCTTCCATGTACCGGATGGTCTCGTCATCTACCGGGAAGATTCCATTCTTTCCGCCTGCCTCAATTGCCATGTTCGCTATGGTGAAGCGGTCATCCATTGTCAGGTAGCGGATCCCGTCCCCGGTGAATTCCATCGACTGGTACAGGGCTCCGTCCACACCGATCATCCCGATGATGTGGAGAATGATATCCTTTCCGCTTACATAAGCTGCCGGCTTTCCGGTCAGATGAAAACGAATCGCAGACGGTACCTTGAACCAGGCTTTCCCGGTTACACATCCGGCAGCCATGTCGGTTGAACCGACCCCTGTAGAAAATGCGCCCAGTGCCCCGTACGTACAGGTATGCGAGTCAGCGCCGATCACGACGTCCCCTGCAACGACCAGGCCTTTTTCCGGCAAAAGCGCATGCTCGATCCCCATCTGCCCCACGTCATAATAATTCGTGATATCATGCTTCTTCGCATATTCCCGCACACATTTGCAGTGTTCGGCAGACTTGATGTCCTTATTCGGGATAAAGTGATCCATGACAAGCGCGATCTTATCCTTGTCAAACACCTTGTCGCTGTTGAAACGGTCCATCTCCCTGATCGCTACCGGAGAGGTAATGTCATTTCCCAGAACAAGGTCCAGATCCGCTTCAATCAGATCTCCCGCATGTACTGTTTCAAGCCCTGCCGCATGGGCAAGGATCTTCTGCGTCATCGTCATCCCCATTGTAAGAAACCTCCCAGATGGATATGTCAAATCGTTCCTAACCTATCTGCCTGTACGGTTGGATCGCTTTCGCGATCCAACTCCCCTCATTCGCAAAACCCGCGCTTTAAGCTCATACGGCTGCCTGCGCATCCGCGTTTTGCTCATCAGGGGGGTAGCTGAAAAACGTCTGCGATGCAAGATCGCAGACGCCGCTTCAACGATCTTCAGTTATTGATGAGCTTGTCCTCGTCGCTCCAGGAATAGAGCTTGCGAATGTCCTCACCGACCTTCTCCGCCGGATGCGCCGCATGCTGCTTACGGAGCGCCTTGAAATGAACCTGCCCGCCTGCATCGCTCATGTCAAGCAGGAAATCCTTCGCGAAGGTGCCGTCCTGGATGTCCTTCAGGACCTTTTTCATCGTCGCCTTGGTCTCATCCGTAATGATCTTCGGACCGGTCACATATCCGCCGTATTCCGCGGTGTTGGATACGGAGTACCACATCCCGCCGAATCCTGACTGATAGATCAGGTCAACGATCAGCTTCATCTCATGGATGCACTCGAAATAGGCGTTCCTCGGGTCATATCCCGCTTCCACAAGGGTCTCAAATCCCGCCTGCATCAGAGCTGTCACGCCGCCGCACAGAACAGCCTGCTCTCCGAACAGATCCGTTTCGGTCTCGGTCTTATACGTCGTCTCAAGCAGACCGGCGCGGGCTCCGCCGATTCCAAGTCCGTACGCAAGCGCAAGGTCAAGCGCTTTTCCGGTATAGTCCTGCTCAACGGCAACCAGGCACGGAGTTCCCTTACCGGCCTGATATTCGGAACGGACCGTATGACCCGGAGCCTTCGGTGCGATCATGGTCACATCTACATAAGACGGAGGGACGATGCATCCGTAATGAATATTAAAGCCATGCGCGAACATCAGCATATTGCCCTCTTCCAGGTTCGGCTCAATGTCCTCACGATACAGCTTTGCCTGCTTCTCATCATTGATCAGAATCATGATGATGTCAGCTTTCTTCGTTGCCTCGGCCGCAGTATAGACCTCAAAGCCCTGTTCCTTAGCTCTCTTCCAGCTCCTGGAGCCCTCGTAGAGTCCGATGATGACATGGCATCCTGACTCCTTCAGGTTGAGCGCATGCGCATGGCCCTGGCTGCCATAGCCGATGATTGCGATTGTCTTCCCCTCCAGTCAGGACAGGTTGCAGTCTTCCTGATAATAGATCTTTGCCGACATTGATACATTTCCCTCTCTTTCTTTCTGTTTCCTGTATCATACACGCGCAATCATGCTTTTCCTGATAAAAAGATGATGCCGCGGTATATGCGTCCTTCTCCAAAGCGCGCTATCACCATCACGCCGCTTACAGATATCTCACGTCATCAGAGCCTCTGGACAGGCTGGTGATCCCTGTTCTTGCAAGCTCCAGAATCTCATAGCCTCCAAGGAGCCGGATGAATGCATCCAGCTTATCCTGTTTTCCCGTCATCTCGATAATCAGGGAATCCGTTCCCACGTCCACTATGCTGCCGCGAAATACATCTGCCATCGAAATCACTGCCTGCCGCTGGTTTTCTTCCACACGGACCTTGACCATGATCAGCTCCCGGCTGACACTCGTGGCGTCATCAAGAACCTTGATATCGATCACATCCACCAGCTTGCGCAGCTGTTTGACGATCTGTTCGATAATATCCTCATCACCCTCGGTTACGATGGTGATGCGGGTATACGCAGGATCTGTCGTTACCCCTGCGGTAATGCTGACGATATTGTATCCGCGCCGTGTAAACAGGCCGGACACACGGCTCAGAAGTCCGGGTGTATTGTCAACCAGAAGGGATAAGGTTCTCTTATTCACAATCTTCCTCCGAAATCACTTGTAGTACCCTGCGATCGCATCCGCGACAGATGCCGCCATCTCATCACAATTCTTCAGATAGAACTTCATGTCATCCTTGTCGTCAATGAAACAGGTTTCCAGAAGCGAATAGTTCACGCCGATTTCCGTAAAGGTCTTCGCGTTCAGAAGCCCGCTCGAATTATTCACCCCGTTGGCCCAGGTATTCAGGCCGAGGGCATTGAATGCCGAGATGATCCTGCGGTCAATCTTCCTGTTCTCCGCCGATTTGTAATTATTGACATAGGTCCCGCATCCCTTCATGGAGCCATCGCCCTTCGGATCCTTCCCGCTCGATGCTGTCGCGTTGAAATGGATCTCCAG
>CACXFW010000068.1 GCA_902767065.1 uncultured Lachnospiraceae bacterium
GACTGTTTGAAGAGCCGAGTGCGGAAAAACCGCACGCACGGTTCCGTGAGGGGCAACAACATCCCCTCACAAGTCGTAAAATACTTGAAAGCAGTGTCGAACTGTCTACTGGACACTGATATTACGGGGCTTCCTGATTGGCGGCGCTACCGGGGATGCACTCGGTTACGCTGCGGAATACTTGCGCGAGGGGCAAATATATGATACTGATTCACGATTCCTTCAGTGAAGCCTACCGCTGTCCTGTCGGTGCATTGCCCACGAATTCATCCCTTCGGCTTCGCGTCTGTGTCCGCGACGAGCCCCCTTCCTGCAGAATCAACCTGCTCACCTGGTCTGGAGGGGAAGCCCGTTATCCTATGCGCCGGACTGGTGAACAGGACGGGATGGGTTGCTATGAGGTCAGCTTACCTGTTGGCCCGTCACCGTGCCTGTTGTGGTACCGCTTTGAGGCCGACACGGGCGTGGAGGTGCGCGCCTATGGCGCACCGGCGGATAGACTGGACGACCAGGCCATTCCTGACCGGGAGGATGGCTATCAGGTAACGGTCTACGATGCGGGCTTCGACACGCCTCACTGGGTCCGACATGGCGTGGCCTACCAGATCATGACCGACCGCTTCTTTCGGGGCGTCGGAACCGAGGCGCTGCTGCACAGCAAGGATTTCCTTCCCGGCATCACCCTGCATGATGCATGGGACGAGGTTCCTGGCTACATCCGCGGCTGTTGGCAGGGAACCGGCAACGAAGACTTCTATGGCGGCAATCTGGAAGGCATCCGGCAGAAGCTGCCCTATCTGCGTGATTTGGGGATCACGGTGCTTTACCTCAATCCCATCTTTGAAGCCCGGAGCTGCCACAAGTATGACACGGCGGATTATTCCCGGATCGATTCCATGTTCGGCACCCGCGATGACCTGCGTCGTCTATGCCATGAAGCCCGACAGATGGGAATGCGCGTGATCCTCGACGGCGTGTTCTCCCACGTGGGTGATGATTCGATCTACTTTAACCGCCTTGGGACCTACGGCAGCCGCACCGGCGCCTTCCGCAACCGGCGTTCACCCTACTACAAGTGGTTTTCCTTCAGCCGGTGGCCGGATGATTATGACTGCTGGTGGAATCTCCATTCCCTTCCGAACGTCAACGAAATGGATCCCGATTTCAGGAAATATATCCTGAACGGTAAAAACGCCATCATCCACCGTTGGCAGAGGTGTGGAACCTCGGGCTGGCGTCTGGATGCCATCGAGGAGCTTCCCCTGCCGTTCCTGCGGGAACTGCGTCGGGAGGTCAAGGGACTGGACCCCGATGCCATCGTACTTGGGGAAATCTGGCAGGATGCCAGCCGGGCGATGCATAATGATGAGCTGCGATGCTATGTGCTGGGGGATACCCTGGACAGTGTCGTCAACTACCCTCTCCGGGAAGCGCTGATCCGCTTCCTGCTGTTCCAGTCGGATGCCGCTCATTCCGTCCGTGAGATGATGACGCTCCAGCAGAATTATCCGCAGGTTGTCTTCTATTCGCTGATGAACGTGCTGGGAACTCATGACCTGCCGAGAATTCTCAACATTCTCGCCGGCTGCGAGTGGAACAACCCACCCGATCCGGAAGAAGGACTGAGGCAGCTGAGCGCAGAGGAGCGGAGGGTCGGGCTGCTCCGGGAAGGCCTGATGCTGCGCTACATACTGAGCCTCCCGGGCATGCCCTGTGTCTACTATGGCGACGAAGCCGCGATTGCAGGCGCTCAGGACCCCTTCTGTCGAAGCACCTTCCCATGGGGACAGGAAGACGTGTCCATGCAGGTCTTCTATCGCCGTCTCATCTCGATGCGGCATGACCATCCTGTCCTTCGAACCGGCACATGCCGATTTCTGTCCCCGGCTGAGGATATCCTGGCAGTTTGTCGGGATACCCGGAACGGGTTGGACGCCTTCGGGGATCCCCTTGGAGATGAGTTTTCCCTCACCTGTATCAACCGGAGCGCTTTTGCCGTGAACATGGTCATTTCCTCCCGGGATGTCCACGGCGTACTCCGGCTCACCAGCGATAACGGGGAAGTATTCACCGCCTCGGAAGATGGATTCTGTATTTCCCTTGGTGGGCTACAGGGTATTACCCTCTTCGGTCCTGCCGGGAAACGCCCTGAATGAAGGCGTTATCCGGGATTCATGACCTTCAAAACAAAAAGATCGTGATTGCGACAGTTGGCCTGGCGGACCTCAATGACAAGGAAAACACGGAGATCATACCGTGACTGCGGACGGGTCGAACAGTATATCGCCGACCGCAAGGACAGGCTGCGAAAGAACAAGTGGCTGACGAAGGAGCACGTTATCAACACAAACAACCTGCCCTATGGCCGGAATCCCGCAGGATATCCGGGAAAAGGCATATCCGTAGGATGTGGAGGGAACATATGAGCGCGTCATCCCGGAGAAAATGAAGAAGGCGTTTGAGATGGGAGCGGCTCTGGCGAGATAATGGTTAACTGTTTTATCAAACCTGGGAGAGAAAAAACAATGGATATGATGGATGTAATTCGCAGCCGCCACAGTGTGCGGCAGTATTTGGACAAGCCGATTCCACGGGAAATTCGCAATCAGTTGGATGCGTACACGGAATCATTGAACGGGAAAGGCTCTCTGCACATTCAGATTCTCTACGACGAACCTGAATGCTTCAATTCCCGGATGGCACATTATGGGAAGTTTGAGAACGCCAATAACTACATCGCGATAATC
>CACXFW010000069.1 GCA_902767065.1 uncultured Lachnospiraceae bacterium
GCAGCGTCGATCGCTTCCTGTACACCGTCAAGAACCGCAAGCCAGAACGGATTGTTCATGGTAGCCGGCGCATAACCGATCTTCAGCGACATGTCAGCATACTTTGTCAGGTCTTCGTTTCTCCAGTCAACACGGGCGTTCTTGGAAACAGCGCTTCCTTCTCCCTCTGTCTCGCCCGCGAATGCGACTGCACTCATGGATACGACCATAGCTGCGGCTAAAACACCAGCAAGTACTTTCTTCATGTGATTCCCTCCTTGATTCACATCTGAATAAATAGTGAGTTGCAAAGCAGCATCCAAACACTGATCCGTCAGATCGAAGATCGATATTCAGATGCCCGGCCCGGTCTGAAAAGCCCGAATCCTTCCCTATTATATTGTTTGATCAAGTGCTTTGCAAGACCCTTTTCCATTATTTTCGTCATTTCCACGGAATTATTTACGAAAACGATTAACGAAACATGCAACTTCTCCACAGACACCTTCCTGCTTCCCGTTCAGGCAAGGCTGTGTCTTTCGATCCGCTTCACAGGATTCGTCTTCATAAAATCCAGCACCATCTTCTCACTGCGGATATAGGAGCTGGCCCCAAGGCCGAGGGAATTCAGCGCGCCGCAGGCTGAGGCAAACCTTACACATTCCTGCATGGACTGTCCCTTCAGGTATGCATGGACGAATCCGGCGGTGAAATTGTCTCCGCAGCCTGTCGTGTCGACCGGCTCCACGGCATAAGGATCCGTATAGAAGATCTCCCGCGCGTTCTTGAAGAAGCTCCCCTGGCTGCCCAGCTTGATGATGACACTGCCAACCCCTCGTTCCAGGAAATAATCCGCCATCTTCCCTTCCTGGTCCAGCCCGGTCACATATGCCGCCTCATCCCAGCTTGGTACCAGAAAATCGATCAGGGGATAGATCTTTTCATAGAACTTTGGTCCGAGCGAGCGGATGTCATAGGTCATGTCCGCGACAACCTCCCCGCCTGCTTCCCGGCACATCATAAGCGCTTCCGCCAGCCCTCCATCCCGGTCCAGGCTGTCCAGCGCAAAGAGGCTGCCGATGACAAGGATCCGTGTCTCGTCCAGTGTCCCCGGCCGGAGGTCCTCCCGCCTGAGCCCGTAGTTGACTCCCTTTCCAATGAGGAATCTGTGCGACCCGTTCTTTCTCACATTTACGATAATCCTCGGGGTCTGGCAGGCATCGTCCCGGATAATCAGAGAGGTATCCACTCCCCTCTGTGTCAGAAGCTGGTTCAGCCTGTGTCCTGTCACCCCGTGATCCAGACGGCAGAACAGCGCATTGTGGTCTCCCAGGCTCGCGACGCACAATGCCTGGTTCGCCGCGTCGCCTCCGCATCCATCCGTCACGGTTCCGCAGACGTAGGAATCCCCGTCCCCTGTAAAGAATTCCTCCGGCACATCCGGAACCGTAAAGTCATGGTTTGCCTCCCCGATATGGATTACGTCATACTTTTTCTCCCTCATCCTCCGGCCCTTCCTTTCTGAACTCTGCCGACACGGTTTGTCTGAACAGATCATACACGAAAAATGCATTTCTGGAAATATCCGGATCCTGCCTGCAGCCTGGTTCGCATCATTTTGGTTACCAGTTCCTTAACTTCTCTCCCTTCTTCTGGTATCATGAATCCATGAAGACGACAGGTATTATTGCGGAATACAATCCCTTTCACAACGGACATCTCTATCAGATGCAGCGCGCGAGGAAACTGACGGGCTGTGATTTCCTGATCATCGTAATGAGTCCTGACTTCGTACAGCGCGGGGAGCCTGCCCTTCTGGACAAATGGGCGCGTGCCCGCATGGCTCTTTTGGGCGGTGCGGATCTGGTGCTGGAGCTTCCCGTAAGGTACGCGGCCGCAAGCGCGGAATTCTTTGCCAAAGGCGCAGTTGAGCTGCTTGACTGCCTGGGCGTGGTTGACGCGCTCTCCTTCGGATGCGAATCGGACCGGATGGAGCCGCTCATGGAATATGCCCGGTTTCTCAGCGAAGAGGAGCCGGAAAGCGTTAGTTTTTATCTTCAGGAAAAGCTGCGCCAGGGCGTAAGCTATGCTGAAGCGAGATGCCTTGCGTATCTGGAATACCGGAGAGAAGAAAAAGGGAGTCAGGCCGGGGAAGCTTTGCGTTTCGAGGAGGAAAACACGCTCCGGAAAGCCTTAAGCAGCCCGAACAATATCCTCGCGGTCGAATACCTCAAGGCCATCCTCCGCTCCAGAAGCCGTATGCAGCCATATCCTGTGCCGCGCACCGGATGTGGCTATCATGACCTGATGATTGCGGGGAAAAGCGACGCTTTGTCTGAAAGGGTTTCCCCCTCTTCCGCGGCCGGAATCCGCGCCGCCTTGTCTGAAGGCATCGATGTCAGGGATCAGATGCCGGATGCGTCCTATGAACTGCTGTCTGAAGAGCTGTCCGAAGGCCGCTTCCTTACCTGCGCCGATCTTGACCTGGCGCTCAGGCTGAGCCTTCATGAGAAGCAGGCCTTTCTGGCAGACTACGCCGATGTGAGCGGGGAACTTGCGAACCGGATTCGTCATCTGCTGCCTGAGTATACCGGATTCGATCAGTTCTGTGCCCTGCTGAAGACAAAGCAGATCGCATACACCAGAGTGCGCCGCGCGCTTCTTCACATCCTGCTGGGGCTTGGGAAAAAGGAAAAGCAGAAAGTCTCTTACGCAAGAGTACTCGGATTCAGGCGAAGCGCGAAGCCACTGCTTTCCGACATCAAGAGGAAGGCCTCCATCCCGCTTGTCACCAGGCTTCCTTCGGAAGACTCCTTCCCGGAACTGATGCGGGAGGATCTGAACGCGACAAACCTGTGGGAGCTTCTCGTCAGCCAGAAAACAGGCGCTATTTTGCGCTGCGAACGGCAGCGCCGGTTAATCATCCTGTAAGAACCTCTGCCCGCAGGCAGAAAAACATGCATTTGATCCCGGAAAGAAGGGTACGATATGAACTATGAAGAAATCACTTTAAAAAGCCGCGACGGCTATTCTCTCAGCCTCCATGTATTTGAAGCCCCGGTTCCCAAAGCAGTGATCAAGTTCATCCATGGAATGGAGGAACACCAGGGCCGCTACATTCCGTTTGCCGGATATCTGCAGGAACATGGGTATACCGTGGTGACAGCGGATCTGCGCGGACACGGGAAAACCGCGCCTGTCCTCAGCCATATCGCGGACCATAACGGAGCGAAGCTCCTGATTGAGGATGAAGAAACGATTCTTGCCTGGATAAAAGAACGGTATCCGAATGTGCCGGTGTATCTTTTCGGCCACTCCATGGGGACGATCATCGCGAGAAAGCTTCTTAAGACGCACAGTGGGGATTTCTCAAAAGTGGCATTATCCGGTTACCCGAACCCCCAGCCTGCGGCACGCGTCGGTGCCATCCTGGCCGGTCAGATCGCTTCCATCAGGAAGGCCCGCGGGCATTCCAGAATGATTGACAACATGGTGCTTGGCGGGTTTGCAAAGGCAGTCAAAAACGCGGATTCTCCCCTGGACTGGCTCTCCGTAAGCAGGGAAAATGTCCGCGCCTACGCCCAGGATCCTCTCTGCGGCGTCCCCTTTACACTCGGAAGCTATGACGCTTTGTTCCGTCTGATCACAGACATCAGCCAGCCGAATCTGTATCAGAATGTGAAGGCAGATCTGCCCATCCTGATGATCGCAGGAAGCGAGGATCCGTGTGTAGGAGGGGAGAAAGGAAAAGCTGCTTCCCTGGACTGTATGACACGGGCGGGTTTTCGGAATATCCAGGTTGAGACGCTGAAGGGAATGCGCCATGAGATCCTCAATGAAGAGGAGAAAGAGATGGTATATCAGAAACTCCTGGATTTCTATGACCAGCACTCCTGAGCCTGGATCTCAGGAGTGTACGGGCAGGGCGAAGAACACGAAGTGTTCTGAGCAATGGGGGTGCTGAATAGTTACCTTTTTTGTTCCATCCGTGCGGGAGGAAGTCCCAAAAGCTTCTCCTTCCAGGCGGCTCCTCCCGCACA
>CACXFW010000070.1 GCA_902767065.1 uncultured Lachnospiraceae bacterium
CCGCTGCATGCGGTTTTGTTATGGGCGGCACAGGGCGGCGGGCGTTACAGTTCACTGCCCCGCCGCCCTGTGCCTGTGGCCCCCGTGAAGAACCATAAGCAGGAGCGCCGACGGGATCCACTGCTTACGGAGACTTAGCGGCCGGGATATGAAGGAATCGTCCGCTGAATATCCCGGCCGCTTATGTCGGAGTTAGCAGTTAGCCCGGCGGAAGCGGGCTTTGGTTCCTCACGGGGGCCACAGGCACAGGGCGGCGGGGCAGTGTAACGGCTGGCCGGGGTGTGACCTGTAATGGATCATCTTCTCCTGCGCCTGTGCCCATGATTGCGGTAGCTCTTCGGGCGCGCCGGCGCGATGGCTTCCTTGTAATCTGACCTGACGACCAGGAACCGCTCAGCCAGGAAGCAGGCCCCCTGATCCGAAACGATGAACTGCGGATCAAGCTTAACCGTGTAGCGGATATACGGATCGGTGCGGCAGTAATCCGGGATCCGGTCCTTCTTCTTGTAGCAGTAATAATCGATATAGGAGGCTTCATTGCCGAAGGACTGTTCCAGCTTTCTCGAATTCAGCTTCTGCCAGTCCCCGGCGGGGAATCTGGCGGTGTTGCGCTCGGTCTGCCCGGTCGTGCTGACATAGATGTACGCCGTGGGCCATTTGGAGGTATCCTCCTCCGGAAGGCTCTTTCCTTCTTTCTCTCCGGCTTCCTCCGTCCACTCCGCTTCCTTTTCCGGCGGCTTCTCGCCCGGCGCGTAGCCTGGGATCTCCTCGGACATGATCTCCGCGATCCGTCTGGTTACGGGAGGCTTCAGATGAATCACATACTCCGCCAGGTCGTCCCGCCGGATCTTATAGAAGAAGCTGGAGGCAAGATCCAGGTCGCGGCAGAGCTTCTCCAAGTCGCGAAGGTGAGGCCTCCACTTCACCATCTGCCGGATCCATCCAGGCTCCGGAAGGAGCGCCTTCCATTCTTCATCCATGGTCGGACGAAGCATCGCCGAGAACAGGCTCCTGAGCAGGTCAAGCTGCGTCCGGTCGCGCAGGTCCAGAGGAAGAGACGCGAGATTGTATTCATTTTGCTTGCTGATCGAGGGATACTCCTCCTCGATCAGACGACAGATAAATAGCTCCGTCGTGGTGTCCGCCTTCACAAACGGCTCCCCTGCCTCCGAGCTGGTCCAGGCCCGGTAGATCAGGCTCAGCGGGAGCTCCTTTTCCACCAGAAACGCGGGAAGCTCCAGCGGTGCCGTCCTTGACGGGACATCTTCCTCCAGAAGCTTCATGCGGATCTCTTCCCGGTCCGCCGCCTTCCACGTATTGACATACCCGACAGGAAATCTTCCATAGCGTCCGGCCCTTCCGGCAACCTGCTTGACCGTCTGGGAATCGAGGCGGATCTCCCGGCGGTTGATAAACTTCGTGATGTCGCGGAATACGATCCGCTCGATGTTATAGTTCTGCCCGATGGCAATGGCGTCGGTCGCGACAAGGCAGTCGGTCTGTCCTTCTTCGAACTTCCTCGCCTCTTCCATCTTGACCTCGTAAGGGAGCTTCCCGTATACGATGGAGGGCGTCATATTGTGCTCTTCGAGCCACTGGGCCATCTGATGCGCACCCATCCTGGAAAAGACGATATACGCGTCATTTTTCCGGGGTCCTTCAAATGCCTGCTCCTCGAACTTCAGCTCGCTGGTCCTGTGGTGCTCGATCACCTCCCAGGTATCGCCGCACAGCTCGATCAGGCGTTTTGTGATCTCCAGCCCGCTGTAGGCACAGCATACGCAGACGGTCGGCGCGTTGACGCCAAGGATCGCGTTCGTATAGAGCGATCCGTCTTCCCCTGAGATCAGCTGGCATTCGTCAATGACCGCGCAGTCATACGGATGGTTGTAATCCAGCATCCCGATGGTCTCGGAGATGTGCTTCGCGCCCTGTTCGAGCTCCTTTTCTTCCCCGGTCGCAAACGAGCATTTCACCCCGTAGCGGCGGATCACCTCCCTGCCCTCATACGCCAGCATGCGCAGGGGGCTCAGGTAGACGCCTGAAGGCGCGTGCGCCAGCATTTCCATGGAATCATACGTCTTCCCGGTGTTGGTTCCGCCGACGTGGATGATAAAATGACGCCGGATCGCGCGGGCCGCGGGAAAGAGGTCCGGGATATGGGCGGGCGTAGAGAAGCCGATGGAATCGAACAGCTCAAGCATCTCAAGGGCCGGGAGCAGCTGGAATCTTGCGGCGCATGCGCGCAGCAGCTTTGTGTCCTTGCCGATCTCGGAGGCAATATATCCGATGATCATCGTGCGGCCAAGGTCCTTGCGGGTCGTCAGCATGCCTGCAATCTGGAAGTCTTCCGGCCAGTAGAATCCGGTATCCGCAAAGTCGCGCCCCCGGCCTCTTCCTCCCCTCCTTGGGCGGTCCTCCCGGGACGGGCCCGACCCGCTCTCCAGGAAATACTTGTTTCTCACCCGGCGGACCAGATCGCGCTCATGCTCTTCCACCAGGCTCTTCGAGACCCTGCGGCGGATGAAAAGGAGGGCGTTTTCATTCTCCTTTCCGGACTGGATCTTCATGCCGCACACCCCGTTCAGGAGGCTCTCATTCTGGAGCTGATACTCAAAAAGAAGCCTGGCCTCTTCATCTGACGCAAGATGCGACAGCATGCAGCCTGCCGGTTCATATGCCAGCCGGATCTCCTTCGAATAATGGATCTTCTCAAGAAGCTCCTCCTTGAGCCTTGCCGCCTCCTCATCCAGCTCGCCGAGCAGCCGCCTCGGGATCAGTTCCTTCATGTCTTTCCGGGTCAGTTCCGGTATCTGTTCTCGCATATCGTTACAGCCTTTTATTCTCTGTGCACAAACAGCCGTCTGCTTGGCAGGCGGCCGCGTCACTGTCTATCAATGAATCATGCGGGGGAGGAATCGCTTTGTCACTCCTCAAAAAGATCCTGTACCGCGTCCTTCAGGTACAAGATCTCCGACTCCGTCTCGTATTTCAGAGCTTCGATCTCGCGTCCCCTGAGTCTCTCGTAATCACCGCCGCCGGTATACGGGGCGATCTCGTCCGGTTTCACGCCGGAAAGGCCGCTGCGTGCCACCAGGCTTCCCGCCGACTCCGGCGTCTCTCCCTCTCTCAGCTTTCTCGCGCAGATCAGGAGTCTCGAATCGCTGTAGACATAACTGCAGGTGGACAGAGTGAGCAGCTTGTCCCCGTATTCGACATCGACCGGGATATCGTAGTAAGACTTCTCCTTCAGGTAACCGGTATAGTGTTCAAATGACTCCGGCTCGAATTTCCACACGATTTCGAGGAAATAGTTGTCCGCGTCCATGTCGACATTGACGTCCGTGACCGCGTAGGGCACATAGTACTCATCTCCCGCGAGCGTCTCCAGCGTGATCAGCGGATGGGACCTTAAATAATTGATGTCCCGGTAATTGTTCAGCCGTCCGAAGACCGCTCCGCCCTTCATGTTATGGCCATGGATGATGATCTGGTCATCCTGCGGAAAGAAGCTGCATCTTGAATCGAAAAACGCCGCTCCGTTGATGTCCTCCACGCCCCGGACGTTGTGGTGAAGATAATAATCGTTGTCCTCTCCCTGCGCGACATACTCCCTGATCTCGCCGCCCGCATTCAGGATCGCGACACATTCCGGGCCGAACTGTGCCTGCGCCTGGGCAACCTGTGCGTCCTCGTCGATGCCGTTTTCCTCCAGATACCATCTCAGACGTTCATTGGAGCTCATGCCGACTGTCTGGTCCCGCAGCGTATGCTCCGGCTCCAGCTCGACAAATGAGGCCGGCCCCGCCCATACCATGGTTCCCTTCCGGAAGAGAGAAACCACTGAAAGAAAAGCCACTGAAAGAAAAGCCACTGAAAGCAAAACCGCAAAACGCTTCTCACGGCAGGCCATCTCAGAAAAACATCTCCTGCGCTTTCTTGATATACCGTACGAAGATGACGAGCACGACAAAGAATAACGCGGTAAAGCCCAGATAGACATAGCTGTTGATCGGCCTGACAAAGTCAGAGTACAGACCGATTCCTCCCGAAGCGAGCGCGCACAGCGCAAAGAGCAGAAGCTTCGGAGCGACATATTTCCTGTATCCCTCGATATCCTTGCAGCGCTTCGCATTTCCCGCCTGCACAAGGACGCCCTCCCGGATCTCATTTTTAAACTGCAGCAGATACCAGGCATACATCAGGTACGCCCCTGCCCCAACCATGATGAAATCCATAATGGCAAACATCTGACTTGTATCCATGTATGTTTCCTCCCCATTTCCGGCTGATCCGCATCGCGGAAAGCGAAATCCGACTGCAAAGATAGAACCTGCTCCGGCCTATGCTGTAGCGTGCTGCCGTCAGACGGTCAGATTCCGAGCCACCGCGCGATCTCATCTTCCATATCCGCAGCGTCAATGACGGTATCGTGAAGGACAGGCGCCGTGCGGATGTCCTCAACCGCCTGCGGAATCCTGACGCCGGAGATCTCCTTCAGCGCGTCGATCAGTTCGAAGTCGCTCTGACCGGCAAGTTCGGGACGGATGGCCGTAACGACGGTCCGGGCAAACTTGTAGGGGCTCGCGGTGGACGCAATGACAGTCGCCTTCCGGTCCTTGCTTTGTTCCTGATACCTGCGGCAGACATCGGACGCTACCGCCGTGTGCGGATCAATGACATATCCTGCGGCATTGTATACCCTGCGGATCTCGTCCGAGGTCTGCTGCTGCGAGGCGCAGTCCGCGTAAAACGCCTGAAGCGTCCTCCTCATCTGTTCCGGAATCTCGTAGACGCCTTCCCCGGAAAGACGCTGCATCAAACCAAGCGTTGCCGCGGCATCCTCTCCGGCAGCCGCATAGACCAGGCGCTCCAGATTGCTGGAGATCAGGATATCCATGGACGGTGAAGTCGTCAGGATAAAATCGCGGTTGCGGTCATAGACGCCGGTATGGAAGAAATCCACCAGGACGCGGTTTTCATTGGACGCGCAGATCAGCTTTCCGATCGGAAGCCCCATCCTCTTCGCATAGTACGAGGCAAGGATATTGCCGAAGTTCCCCGTGGGAACGACAACGTTGATGCTGTCTCCTGTCTGAATCCGTCCCGCCTTCGCCAGCTGCCCGTAGGCGTAGAAGTAATAGACGATCTGGGGAACCAGACGTCCGATGTTGATCGAATTGGCGCTGGAAAAGCGCTTTCCGGCACGTGCCATCTTCTCTTTCATTTTCGCATCGCCGAAAATGTTCTTGACAGCGGTCTGCGCATCGTCAAAGTTCCCGTTGATGCCGGCCACATGCACATTCTTCCCGCGCTGCGTCACCATCTGCTTTTCCTGAACCGCGCTGACGCCGCCCTTCGGATAGAAGACGATGATCTTTGTGCCGGGTACATCGGCAAAGCCCGCCATCGCAGCCTTCCCGGTATCGCCGGAGGTTGCGGTCAGGATCACGATCTCATCGGTCACGCCGTTCTTCTTCGCGGCCGTTGTCATCAGATGCGGAAGGATGGAAAGCGCCATGTCCTTGAACGCAATCGTCGCGCCGTGGAACAGCTCCAGGTACCACACGCCGTCCGCTTCCTTCAGGCGCGTTATCTCAGGAATGTCGAACTTGCTGTCGTACGCGCTGTCGATGCAGTGCTTCAGCTCCTCCTTCGTATAGTCCGTCAGGAACAGGCCCATGACCTCCAGCGCGACTTCTTTGTAGCTTTGCTGCGTAAGCCGGTCCAATGTTCCCGGGTATTCAGGAATTCTGTCGGGCACAAACAGCCCTCCGTCCGGCGCAAGCCCCTGAAGGATCGCCCCGGAAGGGGTTGCCGTGATATGGCTTCCCCTTGTGCTCCGGTATATCATCTGATGGTTCTCCATAGTTTTCTCCGTCATAATGCAGTATCTTCCAGCTTCCCTGAACGGAAGAATTCATAGTGCTTCAAGGCTGGTCATTACTTCTTGTTTTCATTTACCATATTGTTGACAGCGGTCAGCAGCGCGTTGATGGACGCGCGGATGATGTCGACGTCCACGCCGGCGCCCCAGTACAGCTTCTCCGTCTTCGGGCTGCGGATGCCGACATAGGCGATCGCGCGCGAAGAGGAGGATTTCTCAAGCGCGTGCTCCTCGTAGACCTCGAG
>CACXFW010000071.1 GCA_902767065.1 uncultured Lachnospiraceae bacterium
GGAAGATACCTGCAGGAGGCAATCAAGCTCCAGTTTGAGATGGCTGAGATCAGTGACGGGGAGGAGAGAGACTTTCACCTGCGCCGTCAGAAGGAACTGGAGACGAGGCTTCGGGAAGTGGTCAGTGAAGTCAGCCCGGAGACCTATATGAAGATCACCGGAAAATCAGCAGGGGGAGGCAGCAGGAATACGAATCATGCTTCTTCCACGGCAAAAGCGTCAGGCGAGGACGCCATCAGCCAGGAAACCGTCCGGAGCTGGTTTAAGGAAAGTCCGGAGCATTCCTTTCAGGATGTGGCCGGGATGAAGGATCTGATAGAGCAGCTGAAGGCCTGCGTGCATGATACGCGTCTTGTCAGAATCCGCGAATACATGCACATGCGCCAGCTCCATTCCTTTCTCTTTATCGGGCCTCCCGGATGCGGGAAGACGTATATCGTGGAAGCATTTGCCCACGAACTGATGGAGAAGGATTATCAATATATGTCCGTGGATGCCTCCGATATTCTGAGCCGGTATGTCGGGGACGCGGAAAAGATCATCGCGCGGCTCTTCGAGGAAGCGGAGAAGAATGCTCCCTGCATCGTGTTCCTGGACGAGATTGACGGCGTGTGCAAAAACCGTTCCATCCGGGATCTTCCGGTGTGGGCTTCCAATATGACGACGGCATTTCTGACCGCGTATAACCGGATTCAGTCTTCGGACAAACCGGTGATCCTGCTCGGAGCCACGAATTATCCGACCCAGGTAGACAGCGCCATGATGGACCGGGTGCAGGTGATCCGTATTCCGTTCCCGGATGAGGAGGCGCGCGCACATGCATTCCGCCTGAAATTCGAAAAGTTCATCCGGATGGAGGATGGCTTTGGCTATGAAGAGATCGCGGGAAAGACGGATCGCTGGAATTACCGTGATATTGACCGTCTGACGGAATTGATGAAGAAGCGGATTCTGGAGGAGGTGCTGGAGCAGTATCCGGATGAGGATGCGGCGGTGGAAGCGATGGAGAGCGGTGCGTACAGACTGACGAGAGCGCTTTTTGAGGATGTATACGGGCAGTACCAGCCGTCCCCGAAGGAGGCGGTGATCCGGGAGCTTAGTGCGTTTGAGGAATCGCTGAAGGCCGGGCAGGAGCGGAAGGGATGATGGGCATGGAATTCGTGCCGCCCTATACTCTCGATGAGATCAAGGGGCGTGACTGGTATGTGAATATCCTGAAGCAGTGCCTTCCGGACCCGGAACTGGACCGGTTTCTGCTCTTGGACGCGGGCCAGCCGGTCGCACTCTGCGGCCAGGCGGGATGCGGAAAACGCACCCTTGCGGCAGGTTACGCCGGGTCTGCCTGTGCCAGAGGAATGAAATGTATTCTGGCACAGGGGAGTGATTATTCCGGCGAGCTTGCGAAGGCGAGGGAAGAGCTCGCTCAGCTGGCGGACCGGAAAGAGGAGACGCTGATTGTCCTGGAGGGCTGTGGACGTGAAACGGTCTGGGAGGCGCTCTTTCTGGAAAGTGAGGAGCGGACTGAGGATCCGGCGGTTCACTGGCTGGTCGTGGAGGATGACACCCGCTTTCTGAGCTCTCCCTGGGCTGAAGACATGCTGCTTTTGCATGTGCTGCCCCCGGACAGGAAGGAACGGGAACTGTTCTTTGCCCTGGAAGAGAACCGCCTGATGAGAAGGATGGATGAGAAAGGGGAAAAACGTCCCTCATTTTCCTGGCTTGCAGAGAAGACGGAGGGACTGACCTACCGGGACTTAAACCAGGTGATCCGGCTGATCCGGCTTTCTCTGAAGGGCCGCGTGATCCGTGAGTACGGCGGGGACATCCATCTGCTCTATGAACAGGGGCTCAGGACAGGACAGTTCTTTTATTCGGAAAAGATGTTCCTGGAGATTGTGGAGCGGGTCCGGAATATGCGGATGGTACTGATGCCGGGCCAGACGATGGCGGCTTTGCCGATGGATCCGTCAGCCCAAAGCCCGAAGGAGGAAAAGCCCGTGGAACACGGATCCTCAGGAGAAGACGGGGGACTGTCGGAGGATGAGCTGGCCATGCAAAATGTCCTGTCCATGCTCCGCCTGAAGGAATGAGCCGGATGCCGTCCGAAAGGACAGGTTCTGAGGACGAAGCAGCTTCGACGACAGGACCGGTATCCGAACGGACAAAGCCACACACAAGCACAGGTTTATAGAGGAGCGGAGAGTGCAAGAAGGAGAATCATGTTTCAGGCTCAGGACGGATTCATACAATTTGTTTTCGCGAATGAA
>CACXFW010000072.1 GCA_902767065.1 uncultured Lachnospiraceae bacterium
CCCCCACTTACTCGGAACGCTTCGCGTTCCTCATTGTGGGCGGTCAGAGGTGCTTCGCACCTTGCCCGCCCCATGAATTCTCAAAAAACGTCCGGTGAGTAAACTCCACAGATAAAGATGACAGAACGGCGGAAAGCGGGATTCTCTCCGGAAACCACGCTTTGCGCCGTTCTGCTTATGATCCGGTCTGTGCTTTGGCTGCATTGCAATCGAAAGACGGGCTGCAGCCTGCACCCGTTTTCCCTGCGGCTGCAGGCCGCAGATTCTTACTCGTAAGAGAAGAGCGGCGTGCCGTCTTCGTTCCACCGGACCTTCATCAGCATGGCGTGCCGGTTCGGGTTGTACAGCGGATCGCCTTCGATCTTTGTCTCGGTTCTGGCATGGTATACCATGATGTCATTCCCGTCTTCATCTGTGGTAAAGCAGTTGTGGCCGGGACCATAGATCCTGCGGGAGGCATCTGAGCGAAGAACGGGAGTCCTTTTCTTTGTCCAGGAATTGGGGTCGAGGAGGTCCGCGTTTTCATCAGCGCTCAGAAGGCCTACGCAGTAATCGATTCCGGTCTCGCTGGCGGAATAGGTGAGGAAGATCTTGCCGCCGTGCCGGATGGCAAAGGGCCCTTCGTTGACCCAGAAGCCGATTCTCTCCCAGTCATAGCAGGGCGTCGAGAGAAGGACCTGGGCGGTTTTCAGCTTCCACGGGGATTCCATCTTTGCGATATACAGGTTGGAGATCTTCTTCCCGACGCTCACCTTCTCGGCCCATACATAGTAGCGTTCGCCGCCGGCTTCGAACACGGTTGCGTCCAGGGAGAAATCCGTGAAGGAAAACGGATCGTCATCGGCGCGTTGGATCATTCCCTTTTCCGTCCAGTCTCCCGTCATGGGATCACTGTCTGCACATTCAAGAACATAAGGCCGCAGCGCCCAGATGTCGTCCTTGTCGCTTCCCGCGAAATAGATGTACCACTTTCCGTCCAGGAAATGAAGCTCCGGCGCCCAGATATGGAAGCTCATGATTCCGCTCTCATGCCTGTTCCAGATCCGGATCTCCTCCGCATCCGAAAGGCCCTGGAGGGTCCTGGAGCGGCGCAGCGCGATCCCGTCATATTCGGGGAGGGATGCGGTAAAGTAATAGAATCCGTCTGTGTGGCGGCAGACATACGGATCCGCGCGCTGCAGGATCCAGGGTTCGTTGTAGCGAATGTTCTTATCCATTGAGTATCTCCTCCGGCATATAGTGGATTCTTGCGTGAATCCCTTGTTTGTAGTTTCCGAAGTTCTCGCCGAACAGGGCGAATCCTCCGTTGTGCCCGTTCTGGTTATGCACCTCAAAGCGAAGCTTCATCTCGCCGGACGTATCCGGCAGCACCTTGCCATCCACTCCGTCAACCAGCTTCACACCGTCCAGAAAGACTCCTGCCTGGTTGATGACCAGCATCTTCAGGAAGCCATACTGCATCTGCGCGCGGATCCACCACTGCGGCGTATAGAGCCCCCTGCCCCTGCCATCGGAGCAAAAGGAAAGCCAGCGCCCGAGCTTCTGCCCGTTGAGGAAAAAACAGATCTCTGAGCGCGGGTCATCCTCGCTTCCGACCTGCGCGGAGCCGATCTCGAAGCTGAGCGTCAGCTGGACAATCTTCTGGTTTTCCGGCAGCAGGTTCGGGATGCGGTACTCGATATACCCTTCGTGGAACCAGAGCAGTTCGGCCTCCAGCCGGTCCGGAAAGGAGAAGCTGCGGGGCTCGTTCTCCGGACCGATGAGGCCGTCCTTCCCGGCGAGCCCGCAGCCTGCCTGGAAGCTGTAATCGCTGTAATGGCCGACACGGATCTGCGTTTCGTACATCTTCAGATCCCGGTCCTCCATGGAGGGCAGAATGTTCAGAAGGATCTGTTCCTGGGCGAGAGAGCAGACCTTCTGGAGGCCTCTCCCGGAATGGCGGATCTCGACCTTGATCATGCCGCACTCCTCCAGCTTTCTGATATGCGCGGTGAGCGCTCCGTTGGTCAGCCCCAGAGAGGTGGCGAGCTCATTCAGATTCATGGAGCGGTTCTGAATCAGAAGGTGGATGATCTTCATGCGGGCTTCCGACCCCAGCGCGCGGAAGACGGGAAGTCCCTGCTCCAGTCCGTTGATCTCAAGCATGCGCCTCCTCCTTTCCTTCTGTGCTGTACAGAATCCGGAACTCGATGTCCTGGTTATAATTCCCGAAATTCCGCCCGAAGATGGTGAGTCCCCCCACATGAACCGCGGTATCCGGAACTGCCATCCTGAAGTACATCGGCCTCCCCGGGTTGAGGTCCAGATCATCGAGGGAGACGCCGGACAGGTACTGGCTGTCAATATAGGTCCCATCCCTCCGGATGATCAGGGTTTTCAGAAGGCCGTACTGATTCCAGCTGGAGAACCACCAGTCCGGTGTGAAGATGCCGGGAGTATCGGCAAAATCCCCGGGTGAGGTCCAGACGCCAAGCAGCGATCCGTTCATATAAAAATGGATGTCGGACGGCCATTGCGCGTTGCTGCCCGGGGCCTCGGAGCTGAGCTCCGCGGAAACCGAGATCTGTTCGATCACGGCATGCTTCGGAATGACGCAGGGAACCATATACTCCACATAACCCTTTGTAAACCAGAGGATATCCGCCTCGAACCTCTTGGAATGGGTAAAGTAGCGGGGGTCGTCCACCTCTCCCAGGATGGCCTGGGCCGTGGACAGGCCGCAGGTCGGGTAGATCAGGCAGCCGGAATACTGGCCGGCCCTCAGGTGGGAGCGGTATTCGTTGTGCCTGCTGCGGCGCCTTGAAAAATCAAAGAGAATCTTCTCGATATGGGGCTCGCAGATCTTCTGGTTCCCGTGCCCTGCGTTGTCCGCGTTGATCCGGACGAGATCACATTCCTCAAGGCGGCGGATGTGCGGCGTCAGCGCGCCTGCGCTCAGACCGGCTGCCTTCGCGAGATCGTTCATATTCATCTTGCCGTTCTCCAGGAGAAGGCTGAGAATCTGCAGGCGGATCTCGGAACCGAGCGCGCTGAACACATCAAGCTGCTCGTTCATCTCTTTGATGTATCGCATATCGCTGATCCTTTCCCGATATGAATGCGGTTTCTGTTTCAGTGTGGATCCATGGGTGCCTGGAATCATCATAGCACAAAGGATTTAATGGGGAAAGAACAAATTTGGATCAATATAAAATAATAGTAAAATACTGAAGAAACCCGGTTGCAGTATGGGGTTTCTTTGTGAAAAGGACGAAAGAGAGGGAAATGGAAATATTTAGAAAAAATAAAAATATAATGGTTAATATTTCGGAAAATATGAAGCAATCTTTCCGATATGTGCTATATGCACAAATAAGAACCTAAAAAATTGGACAGAATCACCAAAACGAATTATTTTTATAGAAAAAGCATAAGTATTTTGGAAATACCTGTTGACAGGAAGGGGGATGCGGATTATAGTGTATTCGACAGCAGAGAGAGTGACTGAATGATCAGCGAACAATCCCGCAAGGGAACGGTATAGTTTTCCAATTTCTAATTCAAAGGAGGATTATCATGAAGAAACAGTGGCTCAGCATTGCATTGGCGGCTTCCGTTGCTCTGACGATGCCCCTCGCCGCGATGGCGGATGACGAGGCAGCAGAGGGAGAGGCTACCGCGGTCACCACAGTCGGACCGGAGGATGGTACTCATTTTGAACTGTGGTCATTCGTGGACGCGCACAACGAGTTCTATGGCAAGATGGTCGAGCTGTGGAACGAGCAGAATCCCGACAGGCCGATCAATGTCACATTCAGCACCTATCCGTACAGCGACATGCACAACAAGCTGATGATGTCCCTGCAGGCCGGAAGCGGCGCGCCGGATATGTGTGACGTTGAGATCGGACAGTTCCCGAACTATGTCGGCGATGACTGCCCGCTGTATCCGCTCAATGACGCCCTGGCGGATTACGAAGAAGACTGCGTACAGTCCCGTCTGGATGTCTACTCCAAGGCTGACGGAACCCGCATCGGCGTTCCGACCCACGTAGGCGCTTCCGTCATGTACTGGAACGCGGATATCTTTGAAGAGTACGGACTGGACTACAAGTCAGTCAAGACCTGGGATGACTACACCGAACTGGGAAGACAGCTGAAGGAAGCTTCCAACGGAGAAGTCTACCTGACATCGGTTGATACCGGCGGAGTTGACTGGATGTGGATCGCAATGGCTGAGTATGGCGAAGACTGGACCGGCGGCCCGGACGGCGAAGTGAACGTTGAGCTTGATTCTGTCAAGAAGATGATGGAGATGCAGAAGGGATGGCTGGACGAAGGCATCGCGATGATCTCTACGGATGGACATGTGGATCTGGAAGCCGGTTACAAGAACGTCGCCGAAGGAACGATCGCTTCTTTCCCGAAGGCAATGTGGTACATGAGCCGCTTCACCAACTACATGCCGGAGATGGAAGGCACCTATGACATCACCACGATCCCGGTATTCGAAGAAGGCCAGAAGTGCTCGGTCGGTATCGGCGGAACCGGTACGGTGGTCACCGAACAGTGCGAGGATCCGGAACTGGCTGCTGAGTGGCTTGCATGGGCGAAGCTTTCCGAGGAAGGCGAGTCCTACATCTGGAGCGTCCTTGGATTCGACGTCTGCAACGAAGCCCTGTGGTTTGACGATGACTTTGCGTTCGACGAGAGCAACCAGTACAACACCTTCTTCCTTGTAAAGCCTTATGAAATACTGCGTGAGCTTGCGGAAGAGGATGCGATCGGCACGATCTACACCACAACCGCTTCCCCGACCCTGAATGACTACATGTGCACAACAACGCTCAATGAAGTGTTCGAGGACGGCATGGACATCGACGAAGCGCTGGCAGAGGCGCAGGAATACATCGAGATGGAGCTGATGTAATTCCGGCTTCGGTTCTGCCTGAAGAGGGCAGAATCAGGAAGAGCGGTCAGATAGCCGGGTCCCGTTCGAAAGTGTGAGTCCGAAGGGCGAGGATCCTTCGATTACGGGATCGGCATCAGACCGGATGAAGTCAGATAAAACATGCGTCTTTAGTTGAGATTGTGTAATTATTCAGCACCTCCTGGAATTGCTCATGATCCAGTCAGATAAGCTTGCTTATCTGACGGATCTGAGCGGTTCCAGGGGG
>CACXFW010000073.1 GCA_902767065.1 uncultured Lachnospiraceae bacterium
AGCGGGCTACGCTGACTGACGACAACGCAACAGCTGACGACAAGGTGGTACGAATTAATAAAAGAATGATTGAGACGACACACTAGCAGCCGGTCCGGAAGATCTACTGATCCCTGGGCTGAGAGCACTTTGGTCCGGCTTAAGCCCTGTGCAAAAGAAGCAGGAAGAAACTGGAGGAAAATACTGGTATGGAGAAAATTTTGTTTACTTCGGAGTCTGTCACGGAGGGACATCCGGATAAGGTGTGCGACGCGATTTCGGACGCGATTCTGGATGCGGTAGTGGCGCAGGATCCGATGAGCCGGGTCGCGTGCGAGACGGCTGCCTGCACGGGCTTTGCCGTGATCATGGGCGAGATTACCACGAATGCGAATGTCGATTATCAGAAGATTGCCCGCGATACGATCCGTGAGATCGGTTATACCGGGCCGGATATGGGATTTGACGCGGATTCCTGTGCGATCTTTGTCGCGCTTGACAAGCAGTCCGAGGATATCGCCCTTGGCGTCGACAAGGCGCTGGAGGCGAAGGAGAATCTGATGTCGGACAGTGAGATCGAGGCGATTGGCGCAGGCGATCAGGGAATGATGTTTGGCTATGCGACCAATGAGACGCCGGAATACATGCCGTTTGCGATTTCCCTGGCGCATAAGCTCTGCCTGCAGCTGGCAAAGGTCCGCAAGGACGGTACCCTGAAGTACCTCAGGCCCGATGGGAAGAGCCAGGTTTCCGTAGAGTATCAGGATGGAAAACCGGTCCGTCTGGACGCGGTGGTGCTTTCCACACAGCATAATCCGGACGTCTCTCAGGAACAGATCCATAAGGACATCAGGAAATATGTCTTTGATCCGGTTCTTCCGAAGGACATGCTGGATGAGGATACAAAGTACTTCATTAATCCGACCGGACGTTTTGTCATCGGCGGACCGCATGGAGACGCCGGCCTGACCGGACGTAAGATCATCGTTGATACCTACGGCGGATTCGCCAGACACGGCGGCGGTGCATTTTCCGGAAAAGACTGTACGAAGGTAGACCGCAGCGCGGCGTATGCGGCCCGTTATGTTGCGAAGAATATCGTAGCGGCCGGCCTTGCGGATAAGTGCGAGATCCAGCTGTCTTACGCGATCGGCGTTGCGCAGCCAACATCGATCATGGTCGATACATTTAAGACTGGCAAGATCAATGATGAGAAGCTCACGGAGATTATCCGCGAGAACTTTGACCTCAGGCCGGCAGGGATCATCCGGATGCTGGATCTTCGCAGGCCGATCTACAGGCAGACCGCGGCATACGGGCATTTTGGAAGAAATGACCTGGATCTTCCGTGGGAGAGGCTGGATAAGGTGGAGGTTCTGCAGAAATATCTGTAAGGAACATCATAAGGAACTGTATATCAGGGAATGTCAGGCGGCACCCCGGGGATGGCTTAGCAGTGTCCCGGGGTGCCGGTTTGTCTGCCTGAGTTTGAAAGTGCGGGTCTTGAGGGACGAAACCGTTTCGATTACGGAACCTGAATCCGAACGGATCCTGTCAGGAATAAACTATGGTTTATAGAGGAGTATTACCATGAAGATCCTGTATGAGGACAATGAAATACTGGTTGTATATAAGGAAGCGGGACTGGCGCTGCAGACGGGCCAAACGTCCCGGAAGGACCTTGTAAGCATATTGAAGAACTACCTGGCAAAGGATTCGGAGGGGGAGGCGTATCTTGGGATTGTCCACCGTCTGGACCAGCCGGTGGAAGGCGTGGTGGTGTTCGCGAAGACGCCGGGAAGCGCCGCGAAGCTGAGCAGGGCGGCCGCGGAAAAAAGCAGGAGCCTTCTGCCGGGAGCAAAGAAGAACCATTCAAAGAATGCGGCGGGAGAGGAGAGGAAAGATCCTGATACAGAAGGCGGGATGGAGAAACTCTATCAGGCAATCGTCTGCCTTGATTCCTCTTCCTATCCCCTGGCGATTGAAGGGATGAAGAGCGAAGTGACTCTGAGTGACTGGATGGGGAGGGATACGTCCTCGAACACCGCGTATATTGCAGCGCAGGGCGAGCCGGGCGCAAAACATGCAGTGCTGTCCTTTCGGACGAGCCTGATCCGGGAGTCGAAGGCCCTTCTTGAAATCCGTCTGCATACAGGACGTCATCATCAGATCCGTCTGCAGATGGCACATGCCGGCATGCCGCTTGTGGGGGACCGGAAATACGGCGCGTGCTCTGAAGGGAAGAGATGTGGGGAAAGGAGCGCGGAGACAAACCGGGTCCCTTTGTGCCTTTGCGCCTGTTGTCTTTCTTTCCCGCATCCGAAAACAGGGAAAAGGATGCGGTTTCATGTGACGCCGTCGTGGTTGTCACTGATTTCAAAAGATGCTAATATGAACGACGGGACACAGAAACCGTAGTGTAACACTTTCCAATTGCGGAGACATTTTACGCTGAGCGAAAAGCCGCTGACAAGGCGGATGAATGAGGCGATGCGGTGGCATCGTCGATTGAGGACAACGCAGTCATGCGTGCTTTTCGGACAAGTAAAATGGCAGGATAATCGGAAGTTACTATTCACAGCCTGTCTGCCTACGAAGATGGATGCGTCATGCTTGCATGTAAGCTGCCATCTTCGCAGGCAGACAGGGCCTGCGAAGCAGGAACCTCCCCCCACAACCTCAGACAGGAGCGTCGAAAGACGCGGCATACGTGCGAAGCACGGATGGTCTGAGGTCTGTGGGGGGAGGGGCCGTGAATAGTAA
>CACXFW010000074.1 GCA_902767065.1 uncultured Lachnospiraceae bacterium
CTGGAACCGCTCAGATCCGTCAGATAAGCAAGCTTATCTGACTGGATCATGAGCAATTCCAGGAGGTGCTGAATAATTACATATGATCGACATATCTGGGAAAGATTCTGCCGGGAACATTTCAGTTCCCGGCAGATTAGCGTTGTATGGAGGGCAGATTAGCGATGTATCGAGGGTAGATTAACGATGTATCGAGGCGGATTAGCGTTGTTCGAGGGCGGAGCAGTGAACAGCCTCTGATCCTGCGCGCAATCCTAAACCAGACGTAGATTGAACGCCGCATTCAACAATGCTATCCTTTTCAAAGCGCAGGCAGCGCCACCGGAAAATGCTCCTGTGGCGCACAGCCCACGCAGCCGGAAGAGAGGAGGGAAACATGACAGAAGTCAGGAAACAGAGAAAAACGAATGAAAAGATGACGCTCGGCGCATTTATCCGCTCCCTCCGCCTTCAGAACGGGATGACCCAGGCGAAGCTTGCAGACAAGGTGGGCATCACCGACAAAGCCGTCTCGAAATGGGAGAGGGATGTATCTTACCCGGATGTCGCGCTCTTTCCAAAGCTTGCCGATGTCCTCGGCGTCTCCGTCTGCGACCTGCTGGATCTGTGTATAGAGGAAGGCCAGCCCTCCAGACTGATGCAGATCTTCAAGATGACACATGATATCCGCACGCCCCTGCACACCATCATCGGATACGCTAATCTGGCAGAGCTTCACCAGGATGATCCGGCTCGTCTGAGCCGGTATCTGGACAGCATCCGCATTTCCGGTGATTATCTGATGAAAACGCTCGACCGTCTGATGGAGGTGGCGAATCAGGAACAGCCTGAATACAGTATGCAGGTCATACAGCAGAAATCGAATTCGCTGGATACCTACGTGAACGAAAAAGCCCGTGGATGGAAGGCAATCCTGCAGAATTATGTCTTCGCAGGCAGGCGGATCCTGATCGCGGAAGACATCAGGCTCAACCGCGAGCTCGTTTCGGAGATGCTGCAGCAGACGGGTGCTGAGGTGGAGTTCGCCGAAGACGGACAGGTCTGTCTTGAACTGGTGGAAAATGCACCTGCAGGTTATTTCGACCTGATCCTGATGGACATCCGGATGCCGAATATGGACGGGCTGGAAGCAACCCGCCGGATCCGTCAGCTCCCGGACCCGAAGAAGGCGGCCATCCCGATCATCGCCCTGAGCGCCAACGTCTACGAAGAAGAACGGAAAGCATCCGACGACGCAGGGATGAATGCATTTGCGGAGAAACCGATCGTTCTTGAGAAACTGTTTGGGATGATGAAGGACTGCCTGCAAATAGCATAGCGGTTCAGCGTCCCACAGTACAGAATAAAGAGCGCAACGATTCAGCGCCCACCCCCTTGCCAGCCCCTCTGGAAAGGCTCGAATCCTTCAGGCAGGCTTGCCTGACTGAAGAGAACGAAGCATTCCGGAGGGGCACTGAGGTTACAGGTCACATCCCGGGTAGCCCCAAGGCGGACACAGGGATCCTGAGTGCAGACTTTTGGGGGTCGAAACGAAGGATCCCTGTGTCTGCCGCAGGAGACCGGTCGGGGTGTGACCTGTAGTGCATTGAGGTGTGACCTGTAACGCACTGAATTGTAGTCCGGCAGTACAACACAATTTATAATTTACAAATATATAATAAAAGGAATATAATTTCGTCAGCTTAAGCAAGTCCTGACAGTCCGATGCCGCGTCAGGATTTCAAGCCCGGCCGCCCGCGCAGAATACACGAAGTCAGGACGCCGGCAGCGGTCACAAAACCCGACTGCCCGCGCAGCGGTCTCCAGTAACATCGACAGCATCAGCAACACCAGTATTCACCAGGCATCACCAAGGAGAAATCACCATGAGAGTAGTAATCCAGGAAAATTACGAGAAGATGTGCAAATGGGCAGCGGACTATATCGTGTCCAGGATCAATGCGCACAACGCATCCTCAGGCCGTCCCTTCATCCTCGGTCTCCCCACCGGCTCCTCGCCTCTGGGCGTCTACGCCGAGCTGATCCGCCAGAACAAAGACGGCAAGGTGAGCTTCAGGAACGTTATCACCTTCAACATGGACGAATACGTTGGCCTGCCCCATGAACATGACCAGAGCTACTGGTACTTCATGCATGACAACTTCTTCAACCACATCGACATCCCGGCTGAGAATATCAACATCCTCAACGGAATGGCTGAGGATCCGGAAGCAGAGTGCGCACGCTACGAAGAGAAGATCGCCAGGTGCGGCGGCATCGACCTCTTCATGGGCGGAATCGGCGTCGATGGCCACCTCGCTTTCAACGAGCCATACACGTCTCTGACCTCGCGCACAGGCGTCCGTGCCCTGACGAGCGAGACACGCCTCGTGAATTCCCGTTTCTTCGGAAATGACCCCGAGAAGGTTCCCTCCCTCGCGCTTTCTGTCGGCATCGGCACCGTCATGGACTCGAAGGAAGTCCTTGTCCTGATCAACGGCCACAACAAAGCCCGCGCGCTTGCGAAGAGCGTGGAAGGCGGCGTGAGCCAGAAATGGACCTGCAGCGCTCTTCAGATGCATAATGGCGCGATCATCGCCTGCGATGAGGCTGCCTGCGGCGAAATGACCGTCGATACCTACAAGTATTTCCTGGATATCGAACGCGCCGAGCGCCTGTAAGGAAGCCGGCGAGCCACCATGGCATGATCCGTCAATCAGCATGGCAGGCCGGGTGGAAATCGACAGGATTATGCTTCGGACCCGTGTCTTCTCCTGCGGACAGCTATCATACAGCATGCGGCTGTGAGGAGCGCCACTGCGAGAAGGATCGCGTATTTCCCGACCGGTGTTTCGTCTCCCGTGGGAACCGGCGCGGTCTGCGCTTCCAGGCTTGCTTCTTCCGGAGGGATATGCATGCGCAGGCTTGTATGGTCGCCGGGATTGCCCCAATCCGGCGCAGACGGAGTCCCCTGATCCCTGTCCGGAGTTTTCTTTTCGTTCCGAGGTGTCTTTGCGTTCCGGGGCGTTTCCCTTGTCCGGGGTACCTTTGCGTCCCGGGGCTTTTGCCCTGTCTGAGGTGTCTTCGCATTGTCCTTCGGAACGGAATTCCGGAGCCTGGTCTGACTTTCCTCAGGACTGTCAGGTGCCTGGGGATGCGTCTCAGCTTCCGGAGCCTTCGTCACATCCTCTGTCTCAGGAACTGTCTCCGGCCTCTGAGGCTGGATATCGGCCGGCGGGATCACTTCTGGCTTCTGCGTGCTGTCTTCCGGTTCTGGCTCCTCAGATTCGCCCTCCTTCTTCCCCGGATTCTCGGTTTCATCCTTCTGCCCGGGGGCCTCAGATTCATTTTCCGGCTCGTCTTTCTTTCCGGGCTTTTCCGGCTCGTCCCCTGGACCGGGATCCGGTTTGTCGTCATCCCCGGGATCATTTCCTCCCTCTGGCGTCTCATCTGTTTTCTCCGAATCGGTTCCTGTTTTCACGTCATCCACCTGAAACAGAACATACTGACCATTCTCAAGCAGCGTCGGCGGACAAGCATACACGCCGTCATTTTCCCCGAATCCCTTCAGGGAGGACACTGCTTCGTTGACAGTGACCAGCAAAGGCGTGAGACAAGCCCCCAAAGGCGTATCTCCTTGTGTATCTCCATCCACTGCGAGGTAGCCAAATGACTGCTTGGGGATTGTCACCGTGACGCTCTTTCCCGGCTCGAGGCTGCAGGGCTCAGGATTTGCTCCGGACAGGCTGAACTGGCAGGAGGCGGGCGTGGTGACATTGATTGAAAGAGGAAGGTCAACATCGCTGTCATTGATGATGTGGAGCGGCTTGGAGAGTCCCAGCCGGTCGGCGATTCTCACCAGCGTCAGGTCAGAGTGCGCCGCCAGCACATCCGAAAGAGACTGCCCGTTGGAGCCGCCGGGAGATGATTGTCCGCTGGAGCCGCCTGAAGAGGATTGTCCGCTGGAGCCGCCGGGAGATGATTGTCCGCTGGAGCCGCCGGGAGATGATTGTCCGTCAGAACCACCGGCAGCTGGCTGCTCATCCGGATCGTCCGGTGCGTTGAAGGAGAACGTGGATTCTTCTCCGGTCATATAAGTTCCATCCACAATGTACGAGGTGGAAAATGTCTGTGTATGGCTGCCATTTCCTGATGAGGAGGGCGGATCCGGTGTTTCCACGGTCACGGTCACCGGACATCCGCGTGGGATCCCTGAGACGGTCTGCGATTCGGACTTCTTCAATGTGATGGAACGCACATAGTTGCCAACCGAATCGACAATCCAGTCTGTCAGTGCATCCGGATTCGCGAGGAAATCTTTGAAAATGCTCAGCACAAACGTTGCAGGCATATCATTCGATGCATCCGGTGAATCAGAAGTGCTGCCCGAAGAATCGGAAGAATCACCATAGACCTTGTTGGAAAGCGTGATAGAGAAGGAGCTGCCGGCAGACTTATCAGGGGAATTGTCAGCGGATTTGCCAGCAGATTTATCGGCAGGATCCACATTCGGAGA
>CACXFW010000075.1 GCA_902767065.1 uncultured Lachnospiraceae bacterium
CCTGGAACCGCTCAGATCCGTCAGATAAGCAAGCTTATCTGACTGGATCATGAGCAATTCCAGGAGGTGCTGAATAATTACAAAAACAGAATCCGGGACAGCAGGCCTGCCGCACGGATTCTGAAGTAAAACTGATCTGCCTGTACAGCTGGATCGCTTTCGCGATAAGGCTCCACCCCCTTATCAGCAATACCGGTCCCGATGGGAATGAAGCTGGCCCTTCAGGGAAGCGATCCGGTGATACGCCGCGTGATGCTCCTCAATACAGCGACGCGCATCGTCCATGAATTCCGGTTCGATGAGCAGGCTCACGCCGCAGGACAGATCCTCCTGAATGGCTCTGGGAGCCGGCGCGAGACGGTTAGGAATCCCGTCCGCAAGGAGGATCTGGCGCAGGGCGAGGGCATGCTCATAATTCGCAAAAAGGATGTAATATCTCAGGTCTGACTTTTCCGTCATGAATCTGTCCTTCCCCGATCCGGAATGATCTGGCTTCCTTACTGACAGTTTACCCGCTTTGATCAGACTGCGTCAAGGCGAACACGAAAGTCATTCAGGAAAGCATCTCGATAAACGCGCCGATCCTGGTCCGAAGCTGCCCGGCATCCGCGTCATCGTAGTCCGTTTCGAGGCTGAGACATGGTATTCCGGCTTTCTTCAGGGCACGCGATACAGAATATTTCTCCGTGTCGTACAGGCAGCAGAACTTCAGGCTGCAGTCAATGACTCCGTCTACCTTGTATTCTTCCGCCAGGCGGAGGATATCGTCGATTCTTCCTGTGTTCGGGGTGAAGCAGGCACAGTTTGTCTTCATATAGCGCTCAGACAGAGCCATAAACTGTCCGTCCAGCGTCGTCTGCGTCTCATCGACAAGGTTCTCAAAATATCTGGTGCCGGTGCACATCTCTTCACAGACAACTGCCGCCCCGCTGGTTTCGATGAGATTGTGCAGCTTCCAGTTCGGAACCGCGAGAGGCGTTCCGGTCACCAGAATCCGCTTCGTATCCTGGCTCACGACACTGACGCCGTTCTGAATCCGCTCTTCCAGCTCGTCCGCAAGACGGTTGCACATCTGGGCACAGCGCTCCGGATCATCGAAGAACGAAATCTGGGTCATCAGCAATGTATCACGGCCGGAGATCGGAAGGCACTTCGACTTGCGGCAGTCGTAGACCCTTTGCATCGCCTTTCTCTTTTCGTTGATGATATGAATCGCTTTTGCCAGCTTCTCAGAGGTGATCTCATTTCCGGTGAATTCCTCCACCTTCCGGGCAAACTGCGCTATTTCATCCTTCCACTTCAGGATATCCTTCTCCCGCTTCATCTGCGGAACATCCATCACATACATGGGGACGTCTTCTGAAAGGATTTCATACGCTTTCTTCTTCCCGTCACAGGTTGTCTCCCCGACATACATGTCCGCAATGCGGAAGAAAGGACATGTGCGTCCAAGTCTTGCGCCGACAGATGCCTTGACAAGGGGACATGTGCTCTTGGGAAGGACTTTTTCCCCGTCCGGAACCCAGAACTGGGAGCCTCCGCACAGTCCGGTCACAATTCCGTCTGCCGCGATCACAACCTCATCAGGCACGTAGACGCAGAAGGTTCCGAAGACCTTTCTCCCCTTCTTCTGCTCCTCAATCAGCTCCGCCGGACGGATCCCGTGAACCTCGGAGATCACCAGATCCCAGAAATCCATTGCCTTCGGACGGTTTTCCTGAGTCAGAAACACATCGCCAACTGCCGTCGGGAGCACCTGGCACAACGCGTCATGATTCTCCATGTCCATCCCCAGATCATTCCACATCTGTCTGTAATCAGCCATTTTTATCTCCTTTGTTTAGAATTGATGAATCGTTGCTGAGCTTCCCAGCATCCGGAGGGGATCCTGGTTGCTGATCTGCAGTTTCTCAGGTTCTGTTGATCAATAACCTGTCTCTGTTATTGATCTGAAGATCCTTTCCTTTCCCTGACGTCTGACTGCCGCGCAAAAGAGCGCAGCGACTCAGACCGGAATTCTCTATCCGGCAGCCTTTCTGACGGCCAGCACGTGCTTTTGCAATCTGGTGTTACCGGTCATCCTCCGCCAGCTCCCTGACCGCCAGCCAGGCCGCATCCACCTCTTCCATCGTATTGAACCAGGAAAAGCTGAAACGAACCGCGCCCTGTC
>CACXFW010000076.1 GCA_902767065.1 uncultured Lachnospiraceae bacterium
CCCCCTGGAACCGCTCAGATCCGTCAGATAAGCAAGCTTATCTGACTGGATCATGAGCAATTCCAGGAGGTGCTGAATAATTACAAGCTGCGTTTGTTGGTGCCATCTTATGCTGTTATCTGGTTCCCTGTATAAAGCTGGTAATACTTTCCCTTCTGGCTGATCAGGTCGTCATGGGTTCCGCGTTCGATGATCCTTCCGTTCTCGAGGACCATGATGCAGTCAGCATTGCGGACCGTAGACAGCCGGTGTGCAATCACGAATGTGGTACGCCCTTTCATCAACGCATCCATCCCTTCTGATACAATCCGCTCCGTTCTTGTATCGATCGAGCTTGTCGCCTCGTCCAGAATGAGTGCCGGCGGGTCCGCAATCGCCGCCCTCGCAATGGAGAGAAGCTGGCGCTGTCCCTGGGACAGGTTTCCGCCGTCACCGGAGAGGACTGTCTGATAGCCGTCCTTCAGCTGACGGATAAATCCGTCCGCGCCGGCAAGCTTCGCCGCTTCGATCACCTCCTCGTCGGTCGCGTCCAGTTTGCCATATCGGATATTATCCATCACGGTTCCGCTGAAAAGATGCGTATCCTGCAGGACCATTCCAAGTGAACGTCTCAGGTCATTTTTCCGGATCTTGTTGACATTGATATCATCATAGCGGATCTTTCCATCATCTATATCATAGAACCGGTTGATCAGATTCGTGATGGTTGTCTTCCCCGCTCCGGTAGACCCGACAAACGCGATCTTCTGGCCCGGCTTGGCGAACAGGGTGATATCATGCAGAACTTCCTTCTCCGGAACATAGCCGAAGTCCACATGATCCATTACGATCTTGCCCTTCAGCTCAACGTAATCCGTCGTTCCGTCCGCCTGATGGAAATGCTTCCAGGCCCAGTGTCCCGTCTTTTCCTCAGATTCCGTAATCTTCCCGTCTTCCCCGGCCTTCGCGTTCACAAGCGTTACGTACCCGTCGTCCGTCTCGCTCTTCTCATCGATCAGGCTGAAGATTCTCTGCGCGCCCGCCAGCGCCATCACAATCGCGTTCAGCTGGGTCGACATCTGGTTGACCGGCATGGCAAATGACCTGTTCAGCGTCAGAAAGGATGCCAGGCCTCCCAGCGTGAATCCGCCAAACCCCTTCAGCGCCAGCATGCCGCCGAAAATCGCGCACAGCACATAGCTCACGTTACCGATCTGCGCGTTCAGAGGACCTAAGGCATTCGAATAGCGGACCGCCTTGTCCGCTGACTCGAACAGATCCTGATTCAGCGTATCAAACTGTTCCTGATTGATGCGCTCATGGCTGAAGACCTTGACCACCTTCAGCCCCTTCATCATTTCCTCCACAAAGCCGTTCAGGGAGCCCAGCCGCTCCTGCTGCTTCACGAAATATTTCCCGGATGCCTTTGCAGCCTTCGCTGTGCAAAACAGGGTAAGCGCCACCATAAACAGGGACAGAAGCGTCAGAGGCCATGACAGCATAAACATAGCCGCCAGTGTCGCCGCCACCGTGATGATGGCATTGAAGGACTGTGTGATCGACTGGGAGATCATCTGCCGGAGCGTATCCACATCGTTGGTATAGATCGACATGATATCCCCGTGCGGATGCGTGTCAAAGTAGGAGATCGGCAGGCTCTGCATATGCGTGAAGATATCAATCCTGAGATCTTTCATGGTTCCCTGCGTCACATACATCATGATCAGATTCTGGACATAGGAAGCCAGAACGCCCACCGCATAAAAGACCGCGACACGGCCGATCGCCCCGGCCAGAGGACCGAAATCCGGATCGCTGCTCGCAAGCAGCGGCATGATATAGCTGTCAATCAGGGTACGCATGAACAGCGTCCCCTGAAGCGATGCAAAGACCGATACCACAATACAGGCAAGTACCACGAGAAACTGGAACCTGTACCGCTTCATGACATACGCCAGGACTCTGCCAAACAGTTTCCATGGATGCTCCAGCTTCGGCCTTGGGCCCATCATACGCCGGTTTCCCGGACCTCTCATCGAAGGGGAGGCATTCCGGGAGGATTTCGCCGTCCCGCCTGCTCCGGATGAGTTTTCCTGAGATACGCTGGTCCTGTTCTCAGCCATCACTGCTCACCTCCCTTGTCAAAATCTCCCGACCCTTTGATCTGGGATTCATAGACATCACGGTAGATCTCATTGGTCCTAAGCAGTTCCTCGTGCGTCCCGATTCCATTCACGCGGCCTTCCTCCAGAACGATAATCCGGTCCGCATGTTCTACAGAGGAGATCCTCTGCGCGATAATCAGGCGCGTCGTATCCGGGATTTTCTCCCTCAGCGCCTGCTGGATCTTCGCATCCGTCGCCGTATCCACGGCGCTGGTAGAATCATCAAGAATCAAAATCTTCGGCTTCTTCAAAAGGGCCCGGGCGATACACAGCCTCTGCCTCTGTCCTCCGGAAACATTCGTTCCTCCCTGCTCGATATAGGTCTGATAGCCTTCCGGACGATTCCGGATGAACTCATCCGCCAGGGTCAGTCTGCACGCCTCCATGCATTCTTCCTCCGTCGCCTCCGGATTGCCCCATCTCAGGTTCTCCAGAACGGTCCCGGAGAACAGCACATTTTTCTGGAGGACCACCGCCACCTCGCGCCGCAGTGTGTCCAGATCATAACTCCTGACATCCTTCCCGCCGACACAGACCGACCCCTGAGACACATCGTACAGGCGTGGAATCAGATTCACCAGCGAGGATTTGGAGGAGCCGGTTCCTCCGATAATCCCGATCGTTTCGCCGGAGCGGATCTCAAGGTTAATATCATCCAGAACCGGCTTTTCCGCATTTTCACTGTAAGAAAATGTCACATGCTCAAACCGGATCGACCCGTCCGGAACCGTCAGATCCGGATGCTCCGGATTGGTGAGGCTGATCTTTTCCGACAGAACCTCGGCAATCCGGTTCATGCTCGCCTCGCTCATCGTGAACATCACAAACAGGACGGATATCATCATGAGATTCATCAGGATCGTCATACAATAGGTGAGCAGGCTCATCAGCTCCCCTGTCGTCAGATCCCCGACCGTGATCATCTTCGCGCCGAACCAGCTCAGGAGCAGGATGCAGACATAGATCGATCCCATCATGACCGGCATGCTGGAAACGATCAGCTTCTCCGCTCTCAGGAAGGCTTTATAGAGGCTCCCCACTGCCTTGCGGAACTTGTCGTTCTCATAGTCCTCCCGGACGAAGGATTTTACAACCCGGATTGCCGAGACATTCTCCTGGACACTTGCATTGAGATCATCATACCTGGAGAATACTTCACGGAAATAAGCGGATGCCTTCCTGAGGACCACAGACAGGAACAGGGCAAGGATCACGACAGCAATCAGGTAGATACACGTCAGCCTGGGGCTGATGATCAGCGCCATCGTGATCGCGATCAGCAGCGATGCCGGCGCCCGGAACCCGATGCGAAGGATCATCTGAAACGCGTTCTGAATATTCGTCACGTCGGTCGTCAGCCTGGTGATCAGGCCGCTTACGCCAAAATGATCGATGTTCGCGAAGGAGAATCTCTGGATATGCTCAAACTCCGCTTTTCTGAGATTGCGCGCAAGGCCGGCAGATGCCCTGGCTCCGAAAAACGCGCCGCCCAGACCGAAGGCCAGCCCGGCCGCCGCCGCGAGGAACATCCATCCTCCGACGCTTAAGATATGATTCATGTTGCCCGCGCTGACGCCCTTGTCAATAATCGAAGCCATCATCAGCGGAATGATCATCTCCATGATCACCTCGCCGATCATACATGTCGGTGTCAGGATCGTCGCTTTTTTGAACTCGCCCACGTGCGCGAAGATCGTAGTCCTGATATTCCCTGCTCTTGATTTCTTTGCCACTTGCTGCTCCTTTGCCATTCAATGATTACGATACACTCCCGCAGGCACAGGGCCGCGGGGCGTGAATTGTAACATTCCCTGTAATGATTCAGCACCTCCTGGAATTGCTCATGATCCAGTCAGATAAGCTTGCTTATCTGACGGATCTGAGCGGTTCCAGGGGGCG
>CACXFW010000077.1 GCA_902767065.1 uncultured Lachnospiraceae bacterium
AGTTCCCGCTCCACGGGCCTGATCTGAGCTTTGCACTGCCGCTTACAGGCAAGCCTGACGCGTCAGATACAAAGACTCAGATCGGCCGTGAATAGTAACGGAGCTGGATCATTCAGGCGATCCAGCCGTGCAGGCAGCATAGTTTTTCGATGAGGGAAATCAGATGCTGAGAAGTATCCATGTCAAAAACCTTGCTCTGATCGACGAGGAGGAGATTCTCCTGAAGGATGGACTGAATATCCTGACCGGAGAGACCGGAGCCGGGAAGTCGATTGTGATCGGGTCGGTCAGCGCGGCGCTTTGCACAGGTTCTCTGAAGGAACTTGTCCGGGAAGACGCAAAGAACGCCACAGTGGAGCTGACCTTTGAGACAACGTCCGCTCAGGCAGAGCGTCTCCTTCAGGAGATGGACCTTCCCCTGATGGATGGATGCGTGGTCATCACGAGAAGCTTCAGAAACGGGAGAAGCTTAAGCCGGATTAACGGAGAGACCGTGACAGCCGCCAGAGTGCGTGAGATCGCATCCTGCCTGATCGACATCCACGGCCAGCATGAGCATCAGTCTCTGCTGTATCCGAAGTATCATCTTGCTCTGGTGGACAGTTTTGCCGACAGCGCGCTTGAACAAAGAAAGGCGTCCTGCAGAGAGAATTACCGCTCTTTCCAGGAAGCGCGCAGAATGCTGGAGCAGGCAGTTCTGGAGGAAAGAGACCGTGCCAGACAGATTGACCTTCTGTCCTATGAGATCAATGAAATCGATGAAGCAGCGCTGAGGGAAGGGGAAGATGAGGAACTGGAAGGAAGGTATCTGAAGCTTTCCAACGCGCAGAAGATCCTGGAAGCGGCCTCGCAGGCGGAACACCTGACCGGCAGCGACGATGGGGCGCTTATGAATATCTCCCGGGCAGGCGGCATTCTGGCACGGATCAGCAGCCTGGACAAGGATCTGGAGGATCTGTGCTCCATGCTTTCCCAGATCGAGGATCTGTGCGGTGATTTCAACAGATCCCTGAATGCTTTTCTTGATGATTTTCAATATGACGAGGAAGAGCTGGACGGGATTTCCCGAAGGCTGAATGAGATCAACCGCCTGAAAACAAAGTATGGGAAGACGATCTCAGAGATTCTTGTGTACCGGGATCAGCAGGCTCAGTCGCTGAAGAAGCTGACGGATTATGACGCGTACGTTGAGGGACTGAGAAGGAAGATGAGAGAGAGCGAGCGAAGGCTCAGGGGGGACTGTGAAGAAATCACAAGGCTCAGGAAGGAGTCTGCTGCGCAGCTTTGTGTTCTGATCCGGGAATCCTTGCAGGAGCTGAACTTCCTGGATGTACGTTTTGAGATTTCCTTCGAAGCGCTGGAGGAAATGACCCAGAACGGGGCAGACAGCGTTCTCTTCCAGATCTCCACAAACCCCGGGATGCCCATCCGCCCGCTCCAGAGCGTGGCATCCGGCGGCGAACTGTCGAGGATCATGCTGGGGATCAAGACAGTGATGGCCAGAAAGGATTCCATCGAAACGCTGATCTTTGATGAAATCGACAACGGCATCAGCGGGAGGACAGCGCAGAAGGTTTCTGAAAAGATGGCCAGGCTTGCATCGTCCAGGCAGGTGATTGCGATTACGCACCTGGCGCAGATCGCATCCATGGCGGATGCGCATTTCCTGATCGAGAAGACGGTGAAGGATGGAGTGACCCGCACGCATGTGAGGGAACTGGAGCACGATGAGATGGTCGGGGAACTGGCGCGGATCCTGGGCGGGGCACAGATCACGGATACCGTGAGACAGAGCGCCACAGAGATGAAGCGCCTCGCGGACCAGAGCAAGAAAGCAGGTCGGGAAGCCATGTAGGCCAGGGCAGGAAAAGCCTTGCGGATCAGCGCAGGAGGGCCGGTTGATGGATTATGGCCTGACCGGCAGACAGGAAAGGAGTTCTTCATGATGAGAATTGCAATTGGAAATGATCATACCGCGGTTGACATGCGGGAGGCGGTGTCGGCACATCTGAAGGAGCGTGGCTTCGAAGTGGTGGAGGTTGGAAGTTTCTCCCGCGAGAGCAGCAACTATCCGGAATTCGGGGAGAAGGTAGCCCGCACGGTTGTGTCGGGAGAGGCGGATCTAGGGATCGCGATCTGTGGGACCGGCGTCGGTATCTCAATCGCGTGCAACAAGGTGAAGGGAATCCGCGCGGTCTGCTGCAGCGAACCCTACAGCGCGAGGATGTCCCGCCAGCATAACAACTCCAACGTGCTGTGCTTCGGCGCCCGCGTGATCGGCGTGGAGCTGGCGAAGATGATTGTGGATGAATGGCTGGATGCGCAGTTTTTGGGCGGAAGACACCAGACCCGGATCGATATGATCGCAGAGATTGAAAACAAAGGCTGAAAACAGGG
>CACXFW010000078.1 GCA_902767065.1 uncultured Lachnospiraceae bacterium
AAGGCATCCACAGGGACTTTTTGAAAGGATTGGAGAATTATGAGGAAAACGAAAATCGGTATGATGGCGGGACTGCTTATGCTGGGAACTGTCTGTGCCTCAATGACGGTATGCGCGGGCGAGACGGAGGCAGACACAGCGAATTATCTGGACATGAAAGCGGTGGGTTACAGTGTGAAGAATCCTGACAGCTGGGAAGGCCTGAAGGGTCAGATAATGATCCAGCCCCTGAGTGCGGGGGCTCTTAGCGATGATCCGGAAGTATATATGTCAATGCTGATTTATATGCCGGAGGAAGGGAAGGAGAGCAGTCAGGACATGATGGCTCTTGCTGGCACTATAACATCACCGGGAATCATTTTCACGATCAAAGGTGATAAAGACCGGATTCCGGACGTAATGGAAGAGCTGGGAATTCCGACGCCGGAGGATGCGGACAAGATCAGGGATGATCTTACAAAGATCGGGGAAGCGGACGGTTATCAGTTCTACGCTTTGTACACGATAACGGATGAATATGCTGCGTCGCTGAATGAGGAGGATCGTGAGGAATACAACAGTCTTCCTGAACTGGTGACAGAGGAACTGGAGCAGTCTGTGTTCTACGCTCCGGTGGATCCCCTGCTGGGCCTGGTCGGGCAGAAGATCAGCTTTACCAGCGAAGACCTGGACGGCAATCCGCTGACAAGTAAGGATCTGTTTGCGGAAAATGAGATCACCATGGTCAACTGCTGGGGTATATGGTGCCATAATTGTGTGGACGAGATGGAAGAGCTTGCCGCGATTCATACCAGGCTGCAGGAAAAGGGCTGCGGAGTGGTCGGCCTGGAGTGGGAGCAGGATCCGAGTGAAGAGGTATATCAGGAAGCCAGAGATCTGCTGGCGGAAAAAGGGACGAATTACCCCAGCGCGCTGATGCCGGAAGGCATTGAGA
The DNA here is from genome assembly GCA_902767065.1 of uncultured Lachnospiraceae bacterium. Taxonomy (GTDB): domain Bacteria; phylum Bacillota; class Clostridia; order Lachnospirales; family Lachnospiraceae; genus Porcincola. The sequence goes on from CACXFW010000078.1 coordinate 935, forward strand.
TCATGGACTGTATTTCCGGTTTTCCGACGACATTCTTTGTAGATCGGGAAGGCACGATTCTGGCAGATCCGATCGTCGGCGCCAGGGTAGACGAATATGAACCGGCACTGGAGGCTTTGCTGGAGAATGGATCCGCTTCGGAGACAGAGACGGAAAAAGAGACCGCATCAGACGCTTCCTACAAGGTCTATGTGAAGGATGAGGAAGGCAATCCGCTGGAGGAAATCGCGGTACAGTTCTGCGATGATACTTCCTGCAGATTTGGCGAGACAGATGAGGACGGCTGTGCTGAATTTGAGATCACACAGGGAAATGTCTATGAGGTTCACATCCTGGAAGCGCCGGATGAATATGCCTTTGATGAGGAGGAAGTGTTTACCACGGATACGTCTGCCTCTGAAATGACGATTGAGCTGAAGAAGGCTGAATAAGACTGAATAAGACAGGGAGGAGCGTTCACTGAAACCTCCTGCTATTACAAAGACAATGAAACACGTTCCCGCGAACGGATTCTTCACGGATGATTCAGCCCCATCTGTGCGGCGGTGGAGGAGAATCCGTCTGCGGGGATTGTAATGTATGACTCCAGTGCAAAAAGCCTGACCTCACATCGATTCATCCAGATAATCCACAAGTTCTCCCCGGATGTCTGTGATCCGGTCAAAATCAATCTCCGCATTCAGTCCGGCCCGCCCCTGCTTCTTCATCAGGATGACTTTCTTACGGACGGCATCCAGTCTTTTGATCTGCTCCGTCACTGTCACATACGAACCGCCGGCTTTCTTTTCGTCCGGTATAAAACAGGTAATGGAGAGGGTGGGATGGTGGCCGTCCTGAATCACATCCGCGATCAGGTTCAGCTTCTGGCTGATCTTTTCCATCTCCCATTCTTCAGGCTGCGTCTGCATCTCTGTTTCCCGGGACTCTTCAAAGATCATGTCTTCATAGCCGGAAAGCGCGGCGAAGGGGGCAAACTGGGCGGCGCGGTTGTAAAGGGACATCTGCGGATGCTTCCCGGACTGATGATGAGGCAGATCAATGATGTCTGCATAGACGATGCGCGGATCCGGACCGGTCATGGCTTCTCACCTCTTCCCTGCAGCAGCCCACAGGCACAGGGGGCGCAGTGGACTGTGACAAAACTGGTACAGCATTGTTACTATTCACGGCCGATCTGAGTCTTTGTATCTGACGCGTCAGGCTTGCCTGTAAGCGGCAGTACAAAGCTCAGATCTGGCCCGTGGAGCGGGAACT
>CACXFW010000079.1 GCA_902767065.1 uncultured Lachnospiraceae bacterium
CAGCGTGATGCTGAAGATCCCGCCGGGATGTCAGTGCGGGCGGAAATTCCGGCTTGCAGGAAAGGGGAAGAAGAGCAGGAGCGGCGGTGTGCGTGGAGACCTGTATGTGGTGATCCAGATCACGGTACCCAAAGACCTGAGTGCCGGGGAGGTGCGCAAGCTCCGGGAATATGAGCATATCCGCAAGGAGAAAACGGCCGGGAAGGGCAAGGGTGGTAAGAACCCGGCAGCATGATGAGAGGGATCAGGCCACAGGCACAGGGCGGCGGGGCAGCGAACTGTAACTACGACGGCCAGGCAGCAGCCGGATCTGACGAAATCTGTTTACAGACATGTGAAATATGGTTATAATATGCAGGACGAGCATCAGATTGCTGGTCCTGTTTGCTTACTCCTGAGAAAGGGGAACCTGAGATACAGGATTTTCGAGGGATCGGACCCGTAAAACCGGGTCACAGATGAGCAGGCAGACATGAGGGGGAGCGCCTCCCGGGAGAATGAGGGATAACCCGGAGGGTGGAATAATTAGTAACTGAAGAGGAATGAGTATGGAACAATATATAATCAAGGGCGGGATTGCGCTGCATGGTGATGTTGAGATCGGCGGCGCGAAGAACGCAGCCCTTGGGATTCTTGCCGCGGCGATCATGACAGATGATGAGGTTCTGATCGAGAATCTCCCGGACGTACGTGACGTCAATGTCATGCTGGAAGCGATGAGCCAGATCGGTGTAAAGGTTGATCGCCTGACGCCGCATGCGGTGATGCTGTGCGGAGCCGATATCGGCGACGTCAACATCGAATATGAGTACATTAAGAAGATCCGCGCAAGTTACTATCTGCTGGGCGCTCTGCTTGGAAAATATAAAAAGGCCGAGGTGCCGCTTCCGGGCGGCTGCAACATCGGTTCCAGGCCGATTGACCTTCATCTGAAGGGGTTCAAGGCGCTTGGCGCAAAGGTTTCCATCCGCAACGGGAGTATCTGTGCGCAGGCAGAGCATCTGAGAGGCTGCCATCTGTTCCTGGATACGGTATCCGTGGGAGCGACCATCAACATTATGATGGCGGCGTCGATGGCGGAAGGGCGCACTGTAATCGAGAACTGTGCGAAGGAGCCCCATGTCGTTGACGTGGCGAACTTCCTTAACAGTATGGGCGCGAACATCAAGGGTGCCGGAACCGACGTAATCCGTATTGTCGGCGTGGAGAAGCTTCACGCGACCGAGTATTCGATCATTCCGGATCAGATTGAGGCGGGGACCTTTATGTTTGCCGCCGCCTGTACCGGCGGGGACGTGCTGGTAAGAAATGTCATCCCGAAGCATCTGGAGGCGACGATTTCCAAGCTCCTTGAGATCGGATGCCGTGTGGAGGAGTATGACACAGAAGTGCGTGTGATCGCGCCGAAGCGTCTGTCCTGTGCAAATGTCAAGACGCTGCCGTATCCGGGATATCCGACGGATATGCAGCCGCAGATCGGCGTCGCGCTTGCGATGGCGGAGGGGACTTCGATCGTGACGGAGTCGATCTTTGAGAATCGTTTCAAGTACCTGGATGAGCTGGCCCGGATGGGCGCGACATCCAAGGTGGAGGGCAACACCGCGATCATTACCGGATCAGACAGGCTGACCGGTGCCAGGATCAGTGCGCCGGACCTGAGGGCAGGCGCTGCGCTGGTGATTGCAGGACTTGCCGCGGAAGGTATCACAACGATCGATGACATTGTGTACATTCAGCGTGGGTATGAGAACTTTGACGAAAAGCTCAGAGGGCTCGGGGCACAGATCGAGTGTGTCAGCTCTCAGAGAGAGGCCCGGAAGTTTACGCTGCGGGTAGGATGAGAAGAGAGCAGCCGGATGGAATAACGTCCGTGGTGAGAAGAACTGGAAAAGGCAGCGGTCCAGATAGGACCGCTGCCTTTTTTGATGAAAAGGGATTACAGTCACACCCGGCCGGCTCCAAGGCAGACACAGGGATCCTGAGTGTAGACTTTCGGGGGTCGGAACGAAGGACCCCTGTGTCTGCCGCAGGAGGCCGGACGGGGTGTGACCTGCAACGAAAAGGGTTCTTACCCGCCGCAAAGACAGTCGGACAGCGAGGCGAAGTCTTTGATGGAGAGCTTCTCGCCACGGATGGAGGAAGAGAGCCCAAGCTGATTCAGCGCGTCTGTGATCTGCTCTTTTCCATAAGGAACAGCGGCGGAAGAGGACAGGGCGTTGACGAGCGTCTTGCGCCTTTGTTCGAAGGCGGCGCGCACGATGGCGTCAAACAGTGCTTCGTCCC
>CACXFW010000080.1 GCA_902767065.1 uncultured Lachnospiraceae bacterium
AGGGGGCGGACAAGCGGTGAAACCGCTCTGTCCGCCCACAGCGAAGAACACGAAGTGTTCTGAGCAATGGGGGTGCTGAATAGATACGAAGTTCAGACCACCCGGTAGCCATTGTTCCTGAGGCCGTCCTCAACCTCCCAGATATCATCCGTGCAAAACACCATGATCGGAAGCCCGGAATCTCTGTTGAAGGACAGGTACAGATAATGTACATTGATGTTCATCTTCAGCAATGTTTTCAGAAGGGAATTCAGGTTTCCGACCTTGTCCTCAACCTCGACCCCGATGACGTCCTTCACGGAACAGACATAGCCTGCCTGATGCACCGCCTCGTACGCCTCCTGCGGTTTGGATACAACCATCCGGTTGACCCCGTATTCCGCTCCGTCATCCGTCATGGATCCCAGAATATTGATATCCTGTTCCAGAAGGATTCTTGTGATCTCCTCCAGAGTTCCCTTTTTGTTTTCCGCATAGATACTCAGCTGCTTCAGCATAATGACTGCATCCTTTCCTGGTATTCCTGAAGCCCCTGCCCGGCAATAAACTTCAGGTCCTGCTGATCCAGAATGGCCCCGCCGCAAAGATCCGGCCTCCGCTCAGCGGTCCTGATCAGGGACTGCTCCCTTCGCCAGCGGTCCACCGCCGCGTGATCTCCCGACAGAAGAATGGGCGGAACCCTTCGCCCGTGCCAGATCTCTGGCCGTGAAAACTGCGGATACTCAAGAAGGCCATCCCCCATGAAGCTTTCCGTCTGTGCGGAGTCCTCATTGCTCAGGACACCCTCCACAAGCCTTGAGACCGTATCCATAATGACCAGCGCCGGAAGCTCGCCTCCCGTCAGGACATAATCGCCGATGGATATCTCATCCGTCACGATCTCATCCAATACTCTCTGGTCAATTCCTTCATAGTGGCCGCACAGAAAGATCAGATCCTCCTCCTTCGCCAGCTCCATGGCCATCTTCTGGGTAAATGTCCTTCCGGCGGGCGACATGTACACAACCCTGATCTTACCCTGCTTATTGCGGGAAAGAATCGATTCCTTCACCGCCTCGAAGCAGCGCCAGACAGGCTCCGCCTGCATGATCATGCCTGCGCCGCCGCCATAGGAATAATCGTCAACCCGTCCTTTCCGTCTTTCCTCTGCGTAATCCCGGATATTGACCGCATTCAGCGTCAGGATTCCCCTGGCGGCTGCCCTTCCTGTGATACTCGTCAGGAAAGCGGCCTCGATCATCTCCGGAAATAAAGTCAGAACATGATAGTTCAATTCACTCATTCCTCCAACGGCTTCCCGTGATGGTCACACTCAAACCACTCACAGTTGTCGCCGAGCGCATCATACTTCAGGTGATAATAGTGAAGGTCAAGGACGTTGCTGCGCGCGCCGTCCACCATGCAGGTAGGCTGGAGCTTCACAATCCCTTCGTAAGGCTTCTCGACCGGAACCGTCCATTCAGCTCTCCAGACCCCCTTCCCGGTCTCCTCCGCGCTGATCCACTGGATATAATCAGACCCGGAAGCCGTTTTATAACCGTACATCCTCATACAGCACCGAAACCCGTCCACCCTGTCGGAGGAAACATTCCGGATCGTGAAGGACAGAACATGGTTCTCTTCGTCATAGGGGTCATAGGTGATATCCGCGGTCAGCGGCTTTACATCGGACTGCTGGTTCATCCACAGGGAGGTCTTTGACAGCTCCTCGTCAATGGCCTTCAGGCCCACGCTCTCCGTCAGGGTATCCTCCGCGGAAAAAAGATCCGTGCCAAGGCCCAGACGGCCGCCCTCAATCGTGCACCCCATGGCGGACAGGGTCGTCGGAAAGTGATCCACCGTGGCGTATTCGCGCCAGTCTTCCCTGAGCGGCTCCTTCGCCGGGTTCAGATACGCCGTGTAGACCTTTCTGACATACTCCGGATCCGCACCTTTGCAGAACGAAGCCATCGTCGGATGATCCCCGGTCACGACAATCGTGGTATCCTCATACCAGTCCTGCTCTGTGCACCAGTCAAGAAACGCCGTTGTCTGTCTGTCCGAACAGGCGATGGCATTTGCGTAGGAGCTGTCATAGGCGTCATCGCACAGACGGCAGGTATATCCATCGGGATAATGGGTATCGACCGTCAGCATCGTCAGGTTAAACGGCCTGTCCCCGGCAGAAAGCTCCTGAAGGCGCTTTTTCGCAAATTCAAACAGCTTCTCGTCCTCAAAGCCCCAGAACACCTTGTAGCCGTGCGGAAGATCACCGCTCTTTGCATAGTGATTGTAGTCGTAAAATGCATAATCCCCGTGGGTGGAAAAATACAGTCTCCTGCCCCCGAATGTCGCGTCGGAACCGATCAGGAGATCATTTTCATATCCTTCCTTCTGAAGAATGTCCCCAAGGGTTGTAATATCCGGGAAGAACGCATCCTGCGTACTCATGTAATTGGTATCGAAACCCTTCGATTCGATCGGGATCTTCAGCGGCAGACCGCTTGTCGCAGCAAACATGCCGCCCATCGTCCAGGTGGTATACTTCCACGAGGCGGCGCCGTTGAGCCGGCCCTCCTTCTTTGAGCCAAAGTCCAGTGCGTCCTCCGCCATCCGGGTCAGATTCGGAATATAGTTTTCCTCAAAGATTCCTCCGGAAGCGGTATCGGAATACGAAACCTCCATCGATTCCAGATACAGAAAGAGCAGGTTCCGCTTCTTCCGGGGAAATGTAATCTCCACCCCGGAAGGATCCACATAGTTGTCCTCGATCCAGGTCGAAGTCTGACCGGAATTTTTCAGATAATCACTCACTCCGAGCTTCGTCCAGATCTGCCATGTTGAGATCAGGCAGAAAATGACCGCGCAGCACGTTGCGGCCGGCAGAAGATATTTTCTGAGCGCGTCTTGAAGAGCGCGCTTTCTGAAAGGCACATGCTGAACGGTGATCATAAC
>CACXFW010000081.1 GCA_902767065.1 uncultured Lachnospiraceae bacterium
CCGCCCACAGCGAAGAACACGAAGTGTTCTGAGCAATGGGGGTGCTGAATAGTTACGAATTCTATTCGGCAATAGATTTCGTTCGCGAGTATAAAAGAGAGGGAAGCGGCCGGAACAGTTTTTTCTACCCTCCATTATGGAGAAGGCAGGTACATTGGCATGGAGACAGAATCAATTTACGGAAACTATGAGAAGGTGCTGCCGGATGTGCTGGCGCGCTTTTGCTCTGAGCTGGAGGTTTTGAATACACAGACGAGGGCAAAGACCGGGGAAGGAATCTATGAGCATCTGATCTCGCGGGTAAAGAGCGATGAGAGCATGAGGGAAAAATGCGCCCGCAGGGATCTTCCCGCGACATGCCGCAGCGCTCTTCGCGAGATTACCGATGCGATAGGCGTCAGGGTGATCACAAGGTTTATCGAAGATATCCATGAGATTGCCGCGTACATCGGGAGCCTTCCGGATGTGGAGATTGTCAGGGAAAAGGATTATATCCGCAACGCGAAGCCGAACGGCTACCGGAGCTATCACATGATCGTGGCATATAAGGCCCCGTGGGAAGACATCGACGGACAGGTTCCGGGCGTATACTATATTGAGATCCAGCTTAGGACGATTGCCATGGATTCCTGGGCAAGCCTGGAGCACCAGCTCAAGTATAAGAAAAATATCAGGAATCAGAAGCTGATTGTAGCCGAGCTGAAGCGCTGCGCGGACGAACTGGCCGGCTGTGATCTGTCCATGCAGACGATCCGGAACCTGATCCGGTCGGCCGGCGCGGACGGGGAAGGAAAAGAAGGATGAGAATACTGATTGCAGAGGATGAAGAACAGCTCTCACGTGCCGTTGCGGCGGTGCTTGGGCACAACGGATATGAGGTGGACACGGCGCCGAACGGGGAGGCCGCGGTAATGCTCGCGTCAGAGCATGTGTATGACTGTATGGTTTTTGACATCATGATGCCTGTGATGGACGGAATAGAGGCAATGCAGAAGATCCGGGAAAAGGGGGATGTCACTCCGGTGATCCTGCTGACGGCCAAGGCGGAGGTGGAAGACCGTATCCAGGGACTGGATGCGGGGGCGGATGACTATCTGACCAAGCCGTTCGCAATGGGAGAGCTTTCGGCCAGGATCCGCTCTGTCATCAGAAGGAGGGGGAGCTTCACGCCAAAGCTGCTTCGTCTGGGCAACCTGAGCCTCGACACGGAGCAGCAGGAGCTGAAGGCAGTGAATTCAATCCGGCTTGCGAAGAAGGAGAGCTCGCTTCTGGAGTATTTCCTGCTCAATTCCGGCAAGGATCTGACGTCCGGTGAGATCTTTCAGAGGGTCTGGGCTGATGAACCTGACATGGATACGGATGTTGTCTGGGTCTATGTGTCCTATCTGAAGAACAAGCTGATGTCCGTTTCCGCGAATGTGATCATTGAAGGGGAGATGACAGGCCCCTACAGACTGTCTGTCAGGAAATGATTAAAAAACTGCAGCGAAAATTCATAATGATTTCGGGACTGGCGGTGGTGATCGTCATGCTCTGCCTGCTGCTTCCCGTCAATCTGGTGAACCGGATCAGACTGAGAAATGAGCTGAAGAAAACGATCAGCTTCATCATGGAATCGGGAGGCGATCTGTCCGGTTCTGTGGAGACGGAGGACAGATTCGACTTCTGGCATGAGGCGATTGAGAACGTGACAGGAAGGAACCGGAGCCTGAACCTGACGCCGGAGAGCAGGTATCAGCTTCGCTATTTCACGGTTGTCGTGGAACAGGACGGAACGGTGAGCGATCTGAGCCTGTCCCACATTGCGGCGGTCGATGAAAAGCTCGCATCCGAGATGGCGAAGCGTGCCCTGTCAAGACCGCAAACGAACGGGTTTCTGGAAGCACAGCTGAACAGCTACTTCTATTTAAAGCAGGAGCCTGACGAGGGCAGGGTCATGATCGGCTTTCTCGAATGTACCAGAGAGGTGGTGAACCTGCAGGTTTTCTTCTATATCTCCATGGGCTTCGGGCTTTTGCTGATCCTGGTCTTTCTGGTGATCATCGCCTTCCTTTCCAGGAGGGCGATGCAGCCCTATATCGACAACATTGAGAGTCAGCGTGAATTTATCACCAACGCGGGGCATGAGCTGAAGACCCCTCTGGCAATCATTTCGGCGAATACCGAAGTGATCGTCATGATCAACGGGAAGAGCGAGTGGACTGACAGCATTCTGGCACAGGTCAGGCGGGGAACCAGCCTGATCAATGATCTGATCACGCTGTCCAGGACAACGGAAGCGGAACAGGTAGTACTGACGGATGTCGATCTGTCGAACGTGCTGCGGGAAAGTGTGCAGTCTTTTAAGCCGGTCATTGAAAATGCCGGAAAGCGGCTGGTATCTTCGATCCAGGGGGAGGTCGTTGTGAAGGCGGAAGCAAAGATGCTGACAGAATTATGTAATATTCTGGTAGACAACGCGGCCAAATACTGCGATGATGGCGGAGAGGTGATGGTCTCTTTGAAGAAGAGGGGAAGGACAGGCGCCCAGCTTCAGGTATCAAATGATTACAAGGACGGTTCGGGCGAGGATTATGGGAAGTTCTTCCGCAGATTCTACCGGGGAGATGTCTCGCACAACAGCAGACACTCAGGATACGGGATCGGGCTGTCCATGGCACAGACCATTGCGGAGAAGCTCAAGGGAAGCATCACCGCGGACTGGAAGGAGGGCGTGATTACATTTACCGTGCTGCTGTAATGAAGGGATCCCTGTGAGCGGTTTCCGGAAGATCGTGCCGGAAAGCTTCCGGGTGAACCGGCAAGACGTATGATCGGCATCCGAACGGATCTTGTCAGTCGTAAACGGTCGTTTATAAGGAGCCGGATTCTATTCGAAAGGTCGGGTCTTGAGGGACGAAGCGGTTTCGGCTACGGGACCTGAATCCGAATGGGGATTGTCAGTCATAAGCGATTGTTCAACAGAGGAGAAAACGTATGGAAAATCATTGGAACAGGTTGCGTTATACGCCCGTCCTGCCGCTTGGCGAAGACGGAAGGACAGTCACAGCGTCGAAGGAGCACCTGGAGCTGTCGCGCGCCGCGGCCAGCGAGGGAATGGTGCTTCTGAAAAATGAAAACCATGTGCTGCCCCTTGAGCGCGGCGCGAAGGTCGCGCTGTTCGGGAAAGGAACCGCCGACTACGTAAAGGGCGGAGGCGGCAGCGGCGACGTGACGGTGCCGTACCTTCGGAACCTGCATCAGGGGATGCAGATCAAGCAGAAGGAAGGGAAAGTCGAGATTCTGGAATCTCTGGCGGACTTTTATGAGAAGAACGTGGCGAAGCAGTATCAGGATGGCGCAGAGCCCGGAATGACAGTGGAGCCGGAGGTTCCGCAGGAGCTTCTGGAAGAGGCAAAGGCGTTTACGGATACCGCGGTCATTTCCATCTGCCGGTTTTCGGGGGAAGGCTGGGACCGGAAGACGGTCCTGACCGGGAATTACAGGCTGTCCGGCGGGGAACAGAAGATGTTCGAGCTTTCCTCGAAGCTCTTTGAGAACGGGGACTTCTGCCTGACGAACGCGGAGAAGGCCATGATCGACCTGGTTACGGAGAACTTCGCGAAGGTGATCGTGGTCCTGAACATCGGCGGCGTGATGGAGACGGACTGGTTCAGGGAAAATGACCGGATCCAGGGAGCGCTCCTTGCCTGGCAGGGCGGAGTGGAAGGAGGACTTGCCGAGGCGGATATCCTGACCGGCGATGTCAATCCGTGCGGGCACCTCGCGGATACCTTCGCGAAGACGCTGGAGGATTATCCTTCGACCGCCGGATTCCATGAGTCGGCGGATTATGTGAACTATACAGAGGATATCTATGTCGGGTACCGCTATTTTGAAACGATTCCCGGCGCAAAGGACAGGGTGAGCTATCCGTTCGGATATGGCCTGTCCTATTCTGAATTCCTGATCCGGCCGGTCTACTGCCAGAAGGCAGGAGACGAGATCGTCCTTTCGGTCAAGGTGACGAATCTGTCCGGGATGCCCGGAAAGGCGGTTGTCCAGGTGTACGCCGGATGTCCGCAGGGAAGCCTTGGGAAGAGCGCCCTGAGTCTGGTGTCATTTGCGAAGACAGGCATGCTGGGCAGCGGCGTATCCCAGACGCTTGACATGACATTCCCGGTGAGATGCCTTGCTTCCTACGACGATCGGGGCGCGGTGCAAAAGTCGGCATGGGTTCTGGAGAAGGGAACGTATGAGTTTTATACCGGCGGCAATATCCGGGATCTGACAAGGGTGTCCTATTCCTGGACGCTGGAAGAAGATCTCGTCCTGGAACAGCTCAGTGAGCGGTGCGCTCCGAAGAAGCTGCCGAAGCGGATGCTTCCGGACGGAAGCTATGAAGACCTTAATCTCCTGGAATATCCGGAGCGGACTTTGGGACTTGAACCGATTGCGGATGTGCAGAATGATTTCCCGACGCCGGGAAGCCCTGCGATCCTGCGCGGGCAGGCACCGTGGTCTTCGAAGCTGGAGAAACTGCCGGAGCGGATTGTGCTGGATGATGTGGCAGACGGGAAGCGTACGCTGGAGGAATTCATGGAGCAGCTGTCGGTTGACGACCTGATCTCCCTGACCGGCGGCCAGCCGAACACAGGTGTCGCGAATACCTTTGGATGGGGGAATCTGCCGCAGTGGGGCGTTCCGAACGCGATGACGGCGGACGGCGGCGCCGGCTTCAGGGTCGAGGAGGTCACCGGCGTGAAGGCGACGGCCTGGCCCTGCGCGACCATGCTTGCCTGTACCTGGGACCAGGATCTTCTGACCAGGATCGGAAGAGCGGCGGCCCGTGAGGTAAAAGAAAACAATTGCTGCGTGTGGCTGGCGCCGGCGATCAATATCCACAGAAGCCCCCTGTGCGGAAGAAACTTTGAGTACTATTCGGAAGACCCGCTTGTAGCCGGCCTGTGCGCGGGAGCTGTGGTCCGCGGCGTCCAGTCGCAGGGCGTCGGGGCGTGCGTGAAGCATTTCTGCGTGAACAATAAGGAGACAAACCGCAGGGGAAGCGATTCCCGCGTCAGTGAACGGGCGCTGAGAGAGATCTACCTGCGCGCGTTTGAGCTGATCGTAAAGCGGGAACATCCCTGGTCGGTCATGTCCTCCTACAATCTTCTGAATGGCCGGCAGACTTCTGAAAACAGAGAGCTTCTGACCGGAATCCTCCGGGAGGACTGGGGGTTTGACGGTGCGGTTACGACGGACTGGTGGACCTGCGGGGAGCACTATCTGGAGCTGAAGGCCGGGAATGACATTAAGATGGGAGCGGGATATCCGGAGCGCGTGAAAGAGGCATACGAAAAGGGGCTGATCAGCCGCGAGGAGATCGCCCTGAACGCAAGGCGTGTCCTGGAGCTGATCCTGAAGCTGGCATGACCGGCTCTGATTAACGAAACCGCCGGCCCGGATAAGGAACTGTACCTCAATTGTATACTACAGATGACGCAGGATCAATTCGTGTTTCTGTACAGATCCTGACTGACAGGAAGGAGAACAGATATGGCGAAAGCCAGGACAATCGAACAGATCCTCGCGGAAAACGGACTCGCATTTGCCCCGAACATGGAACAGCACTACATGACGGAGCTGGAGGGTATCTGGAACGAGGCGTGCGCGGAGAACGGGGGAGAAATCACGGATGCCAGGATCGATGAGTACCTGGATGTTTTGAAGAAAATGGGGCTTGCGATCCCGGTGCACCGCGAGACGATGGACCGGGAGCATTCGAAACGAAGATCGGCGCGTCCGGATCCGGAGATGGTCCGGATGCGGAAGCTGATCTCGGAGGAGAAGGCCAGCGAGCGGTCCCGGAAGGCGCTGCGCAAAGCTGCGAAGAAGGCGAAGGATGCGGCTAAGACGCCGGATCTGTCCCGGAAGGCCCGCGGGAAGCTGACCGGCCCCGGCATCGCAGGGTGCGGACCGGACCTTTCCTGGGAGGAAATGGATAAGGCGGACCTTGCTGAAACCGGGCCGGATCCGGATGAGGTTTACAGGATCTTCCCGGCGCAGAGCAAGACAGACCTGGGGCATAAGGTCTTTCTGATTCTGGATGTCCCGAAGGGGAGAAATGTGCCGCACAGGATTGCCGGAGGATTTATGAATCCGGACAGGCGGCTTGCGTTCGAATACTATGACGGCGGAGCGCATTATCATATGTCAAGCCTTGACATGAGCGGGGCGGATATCCGGTTCCGCAGGCTCTTCTCCTGGCTTGGGACACATCATATCTCCGTGCGCCTGAGCGGAACCCGGGATCAGAACTCCTATTATGTCTACCGGATCAAGGCGGTGGATCCTCCTATGGACGGGGGGAGCCTTACGCCGTTTGAAGACCAGTTCCTGCAGTACATGATCGAGCGGATCCGGACGTCCATCCTGCAGGCGAGCGAGGAGGAGATTCCGGAGCAGCTGAGCATGACGACCCTGCCCGAGATTATTAACTTCATGGACTGCTGCGGGGATACCCTGCCCGCGAACATCCGCCAGTGGGCCAGGAAAAATATCATAACCGCCGGGCAGGAGGGCGGAAACGCGGATGAGAAGCGGCACGCGCAAAGAGCGCTTTCCATGATGCTCCAGGTCCGGTGGAGGAGCTCTTATTTTGATCCGATTGATCCGGTGGAGGCAAGAAGGATCCTTGACGAAGAGCTTTATGGACTGGAGAAGGTCAAACAGCGCGTCATCGAGACGATTATCCAGATCAACCGGACCCATACGCTGCCGAGCTACGGGCTGCTTCTTGCCGGCCCGGCAGGGACAGGGAAGAGCCAGATCGCCTATGCGGTGGCGAGGATTCTGAAGATTCCCTCCGCCATTTTTGACATGAGTACGGTCCGGGATCCGGAAGCGCTGACGGGGACCCCGCGAATCTACACGAATGCCAGGCCGGGCAGGATTATGGAAGCGTTTTCCCTGACGGGAAGCTCCAATATCGTATTTGTGATCAATGAGCTGGATAAGGCCGATCACGAAGGACAGAACGGCAATCCGGCCGACACGCTGCTGACCTTGCTGGACAACCTGGGATTTACGGACAATTATATGGAATGCCAGATCCCGACGCAGGGCGTGTATCCGATTGCAACCGCAAATGACAAGGACCGGATCTCGGATCCGCTGATCACGCGTTTTGCCGTGATCGACATCCCGGATTATACCCCGGAGGAGAAGAGAATCATTTTCCGCGACTACTCCCTCCCAAAGGTTCTCAGACGTATGGGAATGAGCCAGAAGGAATGCACAATCCTGCCGGACGCGGTGGACGCGATCATCGACCTGTACCGGGAGAGGCCGGGCTGCCGTGACCTTGAGCAGGCTGCGGAGCATCTTGCGGGACATGCGCTGTATGAGATAGAGACGGGCGACACGAAGAAGGTGGAATTCGACGCTGCGAAGGCGCGCTCGCTTCTAAAGGACTGAATTGTTCTCGCGGACCTGCGGCCAGTACATCCTGCGAAACTCAGAGGGGGTACAGCCCTTCATGATCTTGAACATCCGGATGAAGGCCGACATGCTGGTGAACCCGCTGGACATCGCGACATCCGTCACAGACAATGTCATATCAGACAGGGATCGCTCCGCGCGGGTGATCCTTTTCTGGTTGAGGTACTTGTAGAAGGTCGTACCCGTGAACTGCTTGAACAGCCGGGTAAAATGATACTTGGAGAAGCCGGAATAGGAGGCAGCGTCATCCAGGGTCAGATTCTCGGTGCAGTGCTCGTCGATATAACTGCAGACTGACATGAACTTCTCGACATATTTTTTCTGCCGCACATCATCCTCCGCAAAACGCGGCGCTTCACTGGCGCGGCTCCTTGCGATCAGAACAAAGATCTCTATCAGCATCGAATAGATCGAAGCTTCAAAAAAAGATTCTCCCCTCTGATACTCCTGTTCAATCCGCACAACCAGCTCATAGATCCGGTCATACACCTCGGGAAGCTCAGCCTTCCGGATAATCAGGCCCGGCTGGATCATCGTCAGGATGGAATCGATCTCTCTCAGGTTCAGAACGGACGTGACCTCGGCCTGGATGATATAACGCTCTCCTTCGCAGGCATAATAGTGGTGAAGGACCCCCGGGCACAGAAGCAGGATCTCTCCCTCGTTGAGCGTTGCCGCGGTATCTGCATATTCGATCCGGTATACGCTGCGTACGGGCATGACAATCTCGATCGGAGCGTGCCAGTGCATCGGGTATTCTTCATATTGAACGTTGTCATAGATGCGCAGGTTGGTGTTCTGCCGGTAATTGACGGTCTCGTGAGTGCCTTCCAGATGTTCGATCATAACCTTTGGCCCTTTGCCTTTCCAGTGAAATCTGACCGCCTGCAATGAGGAACGCGAAGCGTTCCGGGTAAGTGGGGTGCTGAATAGTGACACATTTTCGTAACTATTCAGCACCCCCATTGCTCAGAACACTTCGTGTTCTTCGCTGTGGGCGGACAGAGCGGTTTCACCGC
>CACXFW010000082.1 GCA_902767065.1 uncultured Lachnospiraceae bacterium
CCTTTGCCGTCAGGACTTCGCGGTTCGACAGATAATGCGTAGGATTGCTGAAGACCAGCCGGCTTCCCTCCAGCTGGAAAATATCAGAGCCCAGATACTGTGAGGAGGTTTTCTGGATGGGAAGTTCTCCCTTCAGAAAACCAAGGGTATTCTCAAGATATTCCGGAAGGACGTCTTTTCCGGTTTCTTCGGAATACACCGTCGCGTCAAAGCTCCCTCCGTTTGCCCCGTAGAGCGTCGCGATGTCGCATATGGTTGTCAGCGGAAAGAGAATGCCGGTGGGATCCGAAGCGCCCATGAGCCACTTCGGATGACCGGCAAGATGCTGCCAGTCGATATACGGAAGGATCTCACCTAGGAAGTCGCCGCCGGCCGCCGAAAAGACCGCGTCAACCGAATCAACAGCAAAAAGACTCATAAGCTCTTCTGCTCGTTCTTTTGCATTTCCGCCGCGCAGATCATTCACGCGCACATGCTCCGTCTCCCAGGTCTTCCAGCCCTGCTGCCTGAGAACCTTCAGGCTGGCCTCAAAGCTTTCAATCTTATGGCCGACCCCGGCGCTCGGGGCGCAGATTCCGATGGTTGCATGTTCTGGTAAAAAACGTGGATAGATCATTCTATATTCCTCCATAGATTCGCCAGCCTGACATGATGCACATCTCCCGTGCGACATCCAGGAACGTCAGATAACGGTGAAATCAGGGAACCTTTGCGGCGAAGTCTGAAAAACGTGACACAGATCATGCAGCCTTCCTTCCTGCATGGACCATCAGCGTCTGGTTCACCTGGGCGGTAACAGGACTCAGGTACAGAAGACAGGTCAGCACGCAGTATACAGGAGTCTGGATCAGAAACTGTGTGAGCCTCGTCGGAAGGATCGCATACAGGCTGTATCCGTAAAACCAGACCAGCGCCGCGGTCGTGACAAAGAGTGTACAGACAATACATGCTGTTACAGTTCCGGCACACAGCTTTATGATGGTCATTCTACGGGAGACCGGATTCTGCCCTTCCGGGCAGTTCTGTACAAGAAGAGCGGGGATTACCCCCCACAGAACCGCGGCCAGTGTGATCAGCGGGTTGATTGCCGTACCCTGGATCAGGCAGCCGAGCAGATCGCTGGCAAGACCGCACAGCGCTCCTGCGACGGGTCCGAACCAGATCCCGGCCATCATTCTCGCGACCACGCCAAGCTGAATCCGTCCAAAGCCTCCGATGTTGATCGCCAGAAAGCGGGAAAGGATCAGGTAGATGGCTGTGAGCGCTCCCAGTGAAACAATCGTATAGGTACACCAGACGGTGCGGCAGCGTTTCTTCATATCCATCTCCTCCTCTATAAACCGATTGTTAGCCTGACTCTGTCCGGCCTGATCCCGATCCCATAGCCGAAACTGCTTCGTTCTTCGGACTCGTACTCTCGAACGGTACCAGTCTCACTTCTTCCAGGACAGATTCAGAAGGGACCTGACATACCTGGATCTGAAATACCTGCACAGTCCGGTTATGCCTGAATGATCCTTGCATAAAAAGACAATAGAAAACAAAAAACACAGTGATATTATAATGGCAGGATACAGAAAAGTCGATTATACTTTTTTTGAACAGGGGGTGTGACCTGTAACGAGAAAGTGGGAAGATGCTGTATTTGTAAGAGGAGGGTTTGTATATGAGGGCATTATTGATCGGCGGAACAGGACAGATCAGTATGGCGATCACGAAAAAACTGGTGGCTGACGGCTGGGAAGTCTGGCTTTTGAACCGTGGAAACCGCAATTCCGGCATCCCGGAGGGGGTCCACTGTGTGGTGGCGGATATCAATGATGAGGCGGCTGTGCTTCAGGGAATCGAGGGGATGTACTTTGACAGTGTATGTGAGTTCATCGGCTTTGTTCCGGAGCAGGTGGAGCGGGACTGGCGTCTGTTTGCAGGACGTACCGGACAGTACATCTATATCAGTTCAGCTTCTGCATATCATAAGCCCGTGCGCAGCTATGTCATCAGTGAAGGGACGACGCTGGCGAACCCGTACTGGAAGTATTCAAGGGACAAGATCGCATGTGAGGAATTCCTGATGAGAAAGTACAGGGAAGAGGGATTTCCTGTTACAATCGTGCGTCCCTCGCATACCTATGACGAAAGGAATGTGCCGGTCGGCGTACATGGGGCGAAGGGCTCCTGGCAGGTCATCCGGAGGATGCAGGAAGGAAAGCCGGTCATTATTCCGGGGGATGGAACGAGTCTGTGGACCGTTACTTTCAACCGTGATTTTGCGGTCGGGTATACCGGACTGATGGGAAATTGCCATGCCATCGGGGAAGCATTCCAGATCACATCGGATGAGACGCTCACCTGGAACCAGATCCATGAAACCATCGCGGATGCGCTTGGCACAACGCTTCATCCTTATCATGTTTCCTCCAGCTTCCTGGCGTCGGTCGGGAAGAAGTATGACTTCAATGGTGCGCTGCTCGGGGATAAGTCCAACAGTGTCGTATTTGACAACCGGAAGCTGAAATCCCTGGTTCCGCAGATGACGACCTCAATCCCGTTCCATCAGGGCGTACGGATCTCGCTGGATTATATTCTTTCCCATAAAGAATGCCAGGTGGAGGATCCGGAATTTGACGAATGGTGCGACCGTGTCATCGATGCGCTGGAAAAAGCAAAAAACAGTCTGTAAAACAATCCGGGAGGGATCAGGATGTCAGTCATTGCTGCTTTTATGGTGCCCCATCCGCCGATGATTGTCCCAAGGATCGGGCGGGGGAGCGAAGAACAGATTGCCAAGACGGTGCGTTCATACAAGAGGGTTGCGGAGGAGATCGCGTATCTTTCGCCGGAGACCATCATCATTCTAAGTCCTCACTCGGTGATGTATTCGGATTACTTCCATATCTCACCCGGAAAGCGGGCAAAGGGATCATTTGCCATGTTCCGTGCACCTGAGGTACGGTTTGACGAGGAGTATGATACGGAGCTTGCGGACCGGATCAGCCTTCTGGCACAGGAGAGGGACTTCCCGGCAGGAGAGAAGGGAGAAAGGGACGCAGCACTTGATCATGGAACCATGGTCCCGCTGTGGTTTATCCGGGGCGCGTACGGGAAGGATCGTGCTGCCTCAAGGATCGTCCGGATTGGTCTTTCCGGGCTTTCTTTGAACGATCATTATTCCTTTGGCATGCTGATCAGGGATGCGGTAGAGGATGTGGGAAGAAAGACCGTGATCGTTGCCAGCGGGGATCTGTCGCACAAGCTGAAGGAGTATGGCCCATACGGTTTTGCGCCGGAGGGACCGGAGTATGACCGGCGGATCATGGAGGTGTGCGGCAGGGCTTATTTCGGGGAGCTTCTTGACTTCGATGAAGTTTTCCTGGAGAAGGCAGCCGAGTGCGGGCACCGTTCATTTGTCATCATGGCGGGGACGATGGACGGAAAGAAGGTTCGCGCTGAAGCGTTGTCCCATCAGGATGTGACGGGTGTGGGCTACGGGATCTGTACCTTCTATCCGGATGGGGAGGATGCCGGGAGACATTTTCTGGACCGTCATCTGGAGCAGCTGAAACAACAGCTTCGCCGGAAGGAGCAGCAATCCGATCCGTATGTCAGGCTTGCCCGCCAGTCGCTCGAGACCTGGATCCTGGAAGGGCGAAGGATGAAACTTCCAAAGGGACTGCCGGAGGAAATGCTGAAAATGCGCGCGGGTGCGTTTGTCTCGATCCATAAGTTCGGCAAGCTGCGCGGCTGCATCGGGACGATCGAACCCGTGACAGACTGTGTTGCAGACGAGATCATCCGGAATGCAGTCAGCGCTTCCACACAGGATCCGCGTTTTGACCCTATCACAAAGGAAGAGCTGGAATGGCTGGAGATCAATGTGGATGTGCTGGGGAAGGCGGAGAAGATTTCTTCCGTTACGCAGCTTGATGTCAGACGGTACGGCGTGATTGTCTCAGCCGGATACCGGAGAGGTCTGCTGCTTCCGGATCTGGACGGTGTGGATACGCCCGCGCAGCAGGTTTCCATTGCTCTGCAGAAGGCAGGGATCCGCGAGGAGGAACCTTACCAGATGGAACGGTTTGAGGTGATCCGCCATAGATGATACCTGCCATATGATTACAGCGCCAGAAGCCTGACTTTCCCGAAAGCCTGCCTTTCGTGGAGGGAAAGGGTGCCGGCGCTGTAATCATACTGTCTGCGACGGACCATAGGAGACGCTACACCAGGTAATTGGAAAGCGTTATCCTGGAATGATTCATACGGAGGGAATTATGGCCAGATGTGAAGTGTGCTTCCGGCGCTGTGAGATTGCGGAAGGAAGGACGGGCTTTTGCGGCGCAAGAGGCGTAAGGGATGGCGTGGTGAGGGCTGTAAACTATGGGAAGATCACTTCCCTGGCGCTGGATCCGATTGAGAAGAAACCGCTTAGCCGTTTCTTCCCCGGAAGCAGGATCCTGTCTGTGGGAAGCTACGGATGCAATCTCCGCTGCCCGTTCTGCCAGAATTATGAGATTTCCTGGTCAGATGCGGCCTGGAGGTATGAACGCCGCGCAAAGTCCATGCTTCCGGAAGAGCTTGTGGATCTTGCGGCGGGGCTGAGGAGCAGCGGAAACATCGGAATTGCATTTACCTACAACGAGCCGCTGATCGGATATGAGTTCGTGCTGGATACGGCCAGGCTTGCGAAGGAGCGGGGACTGAAGAATGTCCTGGTCACCAACGGGACAGCGCAGCTGTCTGTCCTGGAAAAGCTTGGTCCGTATATCGATGCCATGAACATTGACCTGAAGGGATTCACGGACCACTATTACACGCAGGTTATTCACGGCAGCAGGCAGATGGTGATGGAGTTCATCACCCGGGCGGTGAAGCTGTGCCATGTGGAGCTGACAACCCTGATCGTTCCCGGGGAAAATGACTCGGTGGAGGAGATGTCTGCGCTGAGCCGCTGGGTTGCCCGGCTGGAGGACGGACAGGGAAACGTGATCGGGAATAAAGTACCGCTTCACATCACCAGGTTTTTCCCCCGCTTTCATATGACGGACCGTGATGCGACAGACATCGGGAGAATCCGCCTGCTCACAGAGACGGCGAAGGAGAACCTTGCGTACGTCTTTCCAGGAAACTGCTGAATCCACGAAGACAGCCGACGGGGAATCTTGCATCCGAATTGGTAATTATTCAGCACCCCCTGGAATTGCTCATGATCCCGTCAGATAAGCTTGCTTATCTGACGGATCTGAGCGGTTCCAGGGGGCGGACAAGCGGTGAAACCGCTCTGTCCGCCCACAGCGA
>CACXFW010000083.1 GCA_902767065.1 uncultured Lachnospiraceae bacterium
CTTGTCCGCCCCCTGGAACCGCTCAGATCAGTCAGATAAGCAAGCTTATCTGACTGGATCATGAGCAATTCCAGGAGGTGCTGAATAATTACTAATAAAGGGCGTAAGGTTTGAGTCGCTGCCCGGACAAAGGACATCAGGGAACGATGGCTTCAGAAGAATCGTTAACTGTATATCCCGCGGTGAAGTCTTTTGAATCGGCAATGCATTTCGTCCGGGGTATAAATGAGGAGGGGAAGGGGATCCATCATGACGGAATCATGATCTGACGGGTGGCAGCGATATAGGGCAATCCCCTGAGTTGTGCTTATGACAGGCACCTGCGAACTGTAGGAGAAAAGACAATGAAATATGTTATCAATCCGCAATATCATCTGCGGGGCTGGTACAAATCGCCTACCGGACTCTTTGATACACGAAAAAAGGAAGCCTTTTTCTTTTCGAAGGAGCATTATCTTCTGCTATTGCGTTGTAACGGTGTGCACGAGATCGACGAGAGTACCCTGACGGAAGCAAATCTCAGATTCCTTGAGGATCTGAAGAAAAAAGATATAATCCGGGAGGCCTCCTTTCTGGATTATCTTCTTCCGGAACAGGAATACAGAACCTACCCGGCACGTTACCGGAAGCATGTCCACTGGTCGATCACAGGGGCATGCAATCTGAGATGCCGGCACTGCTTCATGTCTGCGCCTCATGCAAAACACGGAACACCTTCCAGGGAGCAGCTGCTGAAGGTTGTCGACCAGCTGGCAGAGTGTGGGGTGTTCACGGTTGGGATCACCGGCGGGGAGCCTCTCATCCGGGAGGACTTCTTTGAGATCCTGGATGCGCTGGCAAAGCACAGAATCGGTGTTTCTATCCTGTATACCAACGGCTGGCTGGTGGATGAAGCCCTTCTGGACAAGCTGGAGGAGCGGAAGATGCATCCAAACTTCCAGCTGAGCTTTGACGGGGTCGGCTGGCATGATTTCCTGCGCGGCGTCCCCGGGGCGGAGGAGAAGACCATCCAAGCCCTGAAGCTGCTAAAAGAGCGGCATTACAACGTATCGGTATCCATGTGCATTCACAGGGGCAATCGTGATTCCCTGCGGGAGACAGTGCGGCTGATGGCATCCCTCGGCGTGAGGAGCATGAAGTGCGGAAGCATGATGGAACTGGGGGAATGGGCAGATAAGGAAGTAAAGGATCTTCATCTGACCCGGCAGGAGGAGCTGGAGCTGTTCGAAGCATACATCCCACAGTACTTCGAGGATGACGCACCCCTCTCCATCATGATGGCGGATACGCTGATGTACACGCCTGGAGATGATCAGTGGAGAATCTACGATGTGAGAAGGGTCACGGAGGAAGAAGGGAAGAAGGCGCCATCCTGCGGAGTGCTGCTGAGCAACTTCTATATCGGCGCTGATGGTATGGTAGCGCCCTGCATGGGCATGTGCGACTGTGGATTCGCGGAGCATTTTCCGAACCTTTTTGAAACCCCGCTCCGGGACATCCTGCATGACTCGGAACTGACCGATCTTTGCACGGCAACGGTAGAGGACGTCCGCAGCCACAATCCGAAGTGTCGTGAGTGCAGGTTTATTGACCGGTGTACCGGAGGCTGCCGCAACAGTGTGCTGATGAAGGCAGATGATTATTACGGTATCGATGAAGATGTCTGCTATTTCTTTGAGAATGGCTGGGAGGAGCGGATCACCAGGGCTGCAGAAGAGCCGTTTCGTGAGTACCTGAAACGCAATCCGCCGAAGAAGAAAAATGGCGGAGGACCAGATGCCATGCAGGAGGAGGATCCCTATCTGTGATCTGATGACTGACGTATGACCGGCTTATGCAGCCAGATCCCGTTCGAAAGTACGAGTCCCGGGGGACGAAGCAGTATCGATTACGGGACCTGAATCCGAACGGATCCTGTCAGGAATAAACGGTTGTTTACAGAGGAGAACAAGGAACATACAGAGCCGGCCGGCAGGACGGTATCTGACTGATAATCATTACGGGAGAAATCCAGTGGCACCTTCAGGCTGTTCCTGAAAGTGGCACTGGAGTCTTTCGTTATGCAGGCAGTGAATTGACCTCTTCTATCAGGCCGTCTCCGTTTACATCGAGATCATACAGATCTTCTTCATGGGATGAGAGGGGACTGGCTTCGGAAGATCTGCTGCTGAAGGTTCTGTCTGCCGAGAATCCGGTAGGGAGTATGAGAGCGCTGGAAGGAACACGCGAATCACATTGCATGAGCAGGGTTAGTTGTCTCTGTCAAAATGCTTAATACTATTGATGTTATTTTATTGCGGTTCGATACGATCGCAGCAACGTCGTCATCAGAGAATTTATCATCAAGCTTTCTGAACTAAAGGGTATCAGAGGGAGACTTGTTCATCCATGTAAAAATTGTTCCCGTTTATGTCATTTTTTAACATGAGGAGCCACCCTCTGCTGCGCACCCGCTGCATGAACCTGCGTATTCTCCAGCGGCATATCAGGCCGGTAATTAAGTGTAACCAGTATAACTGTGTCCCCTGCCATACAGCACGTAAACGCAGATATCATACAATTCTGATCTTCACATTTTTGATTATGTCATTATAGAAAGGATTATCCGTAAGAGAGACCGTCGCTGTGAACTTTCCTTTTTTCATCAGCTTTGAGATCTTAAAGGTGGCTTTGCCCTTCGCATCTGTAGTTGCCTTATAGGTCTTTCCATTTATCTTCAAATACAGCCTTTCTCCCTTGATGCCTTTCTCATCCACAATAGATATCAGCTTAACGGTATATCTCTTTGTCTGTGTATACTGTTTAAAGTTTTTTCCCCTTGCATCAAGCCAGACGGTTGCTTTCAGGACATGCAGATAAGTTTCCGCATAGATGCCGTCACACTCCATTTTTACTATATAGCTTCCGGGCTCCAGTAGAGAAAATGTGGAAAATGTCACCTGTCCATTGGCGTCTGTGGTCTGTCCTTGGGGCAGAACACCGGCAATCTTACAGACAACTTCCTTACCAGGCATAACATGTCCGGTCTGGTCTTTGATCACAACCGATATGTTGGCTGATTGTTCATATACTGCCGTATAGCTGCCCTCCGAAAACTCAATCGCCGCAGCCTGCGTTGCCTTATAGGTGACCTTAACGTTCACATCTGAAGTCTCCATTGTGCCGGAGACAGCAGGAAGATCAGGCAAAAAGTTTGCAATCGTCGGCGAAATAACCGAATAGGGAGTCCCTTCCTCCAATTGTTCTGTATATGTATTCGACGCAGTTTTGCCATCTTCAAACACATAGGAAATCGTCAGGGTATACTTCTTGATGGGAGCAGGCGCAGTCGGCGTATAGGTGACCTTGACGCTCACATCTGAAGTCTCCATTCTGCCGGAGACAGCAGGCAGGTCAGGCCGAAAGTCTGTAATCGACTTTTGGCGGGTTAATCATGTGCATGATCTCCTGATACCCCTTGACACGTTATACTATGTGATATATAGTATAACGCGTAAGGGGGTATTTCAGATGGATGCACAATTCAGACGGGGGATTCTGGATGCCTGCGTGCTGGCAGTGCTGGAGCAGGGTGAGTCCTACGGATACCAGATGGTGAAGGACATCAATGAATTCATCGAGATTTCCGAGTCTACACTGTATCCGATCCTGAAACGGCTGGAGAATGCGCAGATGCTGACGGTTTTCAAGCAGGAACACAACGGGCGGCTGCGA
>CACXFW010000084.1 GCA_902767065.1 uncultured Lachnospiraceae bacterium
GGAAAGACCGTTTCCCTGATCCATCGTCTTGACTTCGAGCCGGCCTATACCATGACGGGCGGTGTGGCTCAGAATAAAGGAGTCGTAAAGGCCCTGGAGGAAAAGCTTGGAGAGCAGATCTTTGTTTCGGACAAGGCGCAGCTGTGCGGAGCACTGGGAGCCGCACTCATTGCTCTGGATGGCAGCCGGAGCTGAATGGAAACGTCGGAGCGCTTTTGTCCTGTAAAACTGGTGGCGGAGCAGACACATTGACGGTATACTTGTAATGGAGGGCCAGATCCCGTTTGAAAGTACGAGTCTGAAGGACGAGGCGGTTTCGATTACGGGACCGGCATCCTGATGAGCGAAAAGCGCGCGTTTTGCGGATGAAGGGGTTGGAGCTGGACCGCGAAAGCCTTTCAACTGTACAGGCAGAATCAATGATCGCTGATAGAGGTATCAGGGCGCCTGACGGCAACGCAGTCTGGGTGGATGCAGATGTACCGGATGTACAGGTAATTTTGTGCAGTTCCTGAGCAGGATAAGGATATGGATAGAAAGATGCCAGTCAAACGACTTCTTAAAGTTCTGCTTTTGGTATTCCTTGCGTTTTCCACAAGCATGGCGGTTTTGGGAGATACCGGCGGCGCAGCTTTGGATTTGCTGACGGTAGGAGTGCCGGTGGACCGCTGTCCGATTTTTTATGAAGATGCAGATACCGGGGAGATCGTGGGCATAGGCGCGGACCTGATGCGTGCCGCTGCCAAGAATGCAGGATATCAGGTCTCTTTTCAGAGCCTGGAGAATGCTACGCTGAAAGAAGCGCTGGATCAGGAGGAGTATGATGTCGTCATGCCGTTTGGAAGCGCGATTGAAAGTACCGGGGGGCATCCTTCCATCGTTTCCGAGAATCTGATGCAGACACCGTTCACCTTTCTGACCGAGGGGAAGCGGGATCTCCCGCCGCTCAGCAAACTCAGGGTGGGCATGCTGCAGTCTCTGAAAGGAATCGCGGAGACCGTTCATGAGCGTTTTCCCGGCATGCAGATCAGTATGTACGAGACGATGGCGGACAGCGTGAAAGCACTGCGCGAAGGTCTTGTAGACGCGCTTTTGCATACGTCCTATGTATGGAGCTATGTGCTGGAAAAGCCTGCTTATTCAGACCTGGTGATCCAGCCTTCGACTGTGCTTTCCATGGACTTCAGGGCGGGAACGCTGGATACTCCTGCCGGCAGGGCTGTGATAGACCGGCTGAATAAAGGAATCTCTTCGCTTGATGATACCCTCCGACAGGCCGTCATTCTGGATTATACTTCACGGCGCCTGTACCAGTATAGTCTTTCAGATTATCTCCATAAGTATGGGATAGCCCTTCTGGCAGGCGTGTTCCTGATCGTTGCGATGATTGTGATCGCCATGCAGAGAATCCGTGCCGTCCGCAGATGGCACGAGGAGAAGATGCGGCAGATGATGGACCATGATTCTCTGACCGGGCTGCTCAGCATGAATGGATTCCGCAGGCGCGTGGACGAACTATTGCGCGCGCACATGGATTCCCCTTATTTCCTTTCCTATAACAATATCAGGGATTTCAAGTTTATCAATGACAGCCTCGGCAGGGAAGCAGGGGATGCGCTTCTGAAGTTCTGGGCCGGAAAATCCATAGAAAATCTTTCCGGGGAGGAGACGATCTGCCGGGTTGAAGCGGATCATTTTGCAGTCCTGCGCCGGATTGAAGGGGAAGAGGAGATGCGCAAGGATGAAAAAAATGTGTTCGATCCCGTGCAGAACTTTTTCCTCAATCAGGGGAAGCAGAACAGAGTCCAGATCTGCAGCGGCATCTATGTGCTGACGCCAAAGGACTTCAGAAATATCGACGTAGACCACATGCTGGATCTTGCCCGGGTTGCGGAGAAGAGAGTCAGGGACAGCCGGAAGGGAAACTTCGCATTCTATAACCCGGAACAGTGGAAGAAAGGGAAACGGATTGCGGAAATCATCAATTATCTTCCTGCGGCGATCAAAAGCGGGGATATCCAGGTATGGTACCAGCCCCAGGTGGATTATAAAACAGGCAGTATTACAGGCGCAGAGGCTCTTTGCAGGTGGGACCATACCAAGCTGGGGTGGCTGTATCCCTTTGACTTTATCTCAACCCTGGAGGAGGCCGGGCTGATATTTGATCTGGACTGTTTTGTCTGGGAGACGGTCTGCAGGGATCTCAGGCGATGGAATGAAGCCGGGGACAGAAGATCCGTATCGGTGAATGTGTCGCGTGATGATATCCGGGAGGACAGGGACATTCCGGGTCATTTCCGGAATCTGATTGAGACCTTTGGACTGACTCCCGACCAGCTCAGGGTTGAGATCACGGAGACGGCCTACGTTGAAAACCCTGCGTTTCTGATCGCCACGACCGAGAAGCTTCGTTCCTACGGCTTTCAGGTAGAAATGGATGACTTCGGCAGCGGGTATTCATCACTGCATATGTTGAAGGAAGTACCGCTGGACCGGATCAAACTGGATCTTCACTTCCTGACTTCGTCAGGGGATCTGGAAAAGTCCCGCACCATTGTCAGCTGTATGATCCAGATGACTCACCTTCTTGGCATGGAGATGATCGCTGAGGGCGTGGAGACAGTTGAACAGGCTGATTTTCTGAAGAGCAAGGGGTGCTCTGAGATGCAGGGCTACTATTTCTTTAAACCGATGCCTGCGCCGGAATTCGAGAAACTGAAGAATTGAGAGACGAGGAGATCATGAAGAACGGTGAGATACGACAGGAAGAGAGGAGATTATGAAGAGTGATGTAATTGTCATATCAAATGACGGCACAGGAATGGATGAGGCGCTTGCCCAGACGGAGAAGGTGGCTCAGTATAAAGGACTTCAGCCGAGGGATGCCCGGCATCTGAGGCTGCTGGCAGAAGAGACGCTTGGCATGATGCGTTCGATTACCGGCGAGAGGGAGGGGATCTTCTGGATTGAGGATCAGGATCATGTATTCCAGCTTCATCTGCAGGTTGAGACACCGATGAACTTTGACAAGCAGGAAAAACTGCTGGCTGCTTCCAGCAGCGGTAAAAATGAAGCGGCAAGGGGCTTCATGGGAAGGATCCGGGCGTTCTTTGATCCGCTGGACTGGGCGGACGCACCGATGAATGTGAATCCGGAGGCAATGAACCAGATGACCTCATGGTCGATGAATGCTTACCGGCAGATGGTGAAAGAAGAACTGGAGCAGGATCAGGAAGGTGCGGCACAGGCCTGGGACGAATTGGAGAAATCGGTTGTTTCTAAAATCGCGGACGATGTCAAGGTCCGTATTCAGGGACGAAGAGTGGAAATGATCATCCTGAAGAAGGTTGAATGACGGCATTCCATAAAAAGTCCGCACTGCGAAAAACACAGTGCGGACTTTTATATCCGTGGATGAAATCCTTCCGCTGCCGGAGGATTTCATCCCGCAATCCAGAATCAGATTATTCATCAAGAGATGCTGCCTCGGAACCTCCGGAAAGCACACTGCTCACCAGTCCGCCCAGATCGATGTCAAGGCCGTTATCCTCAATCTCAGCAGAGGCACTCAGAACCTCTTCCGGAATCTCGATCGTCTCTTCGGTTGTGTCCAGAAGCAGAGTGACATAGAGATCCTCGCCGCTGAATTCAAGTGTGCCTTCTCCTCCCAAAAGCTCGCCAGGAAGCTCTCCGGAAATACCGGAAGCATCCAGGGAAACAGCGCGCAGAAGACCGGTCTGGGCATCCACAACCACGATCAGCTGTACGTTATTGTCACCGAGAATGCCGTCAGCCATGGAAGCATAGAGGCTGATTGCATCGATATCGTCTGCGGTATCCATGATCGTATCCTTGTCATACAGGCAGACATAGTATGGATTCCCGTCTTCGTCCTCATAAAGATTCGGCAAAAGCGCATCCAGGGATACATCCTCGACTTCGTCAGTCTCCATGGAGTCCGACAGCGCCTCGAGCGCCAGCGAAACGATGTCCTCCTTTTCAACATCCCAGTCATCGCCGTTTGATACCGCTGTATAATGTGTTCCGTCATCTACCCAATGATAGGCTTCAAAATTGCCGCTCTGCGGATCTCCGAGTCCCTCCAGAGAATAGAAGAAGTTCGCATACGCGTTATCTTCGTTCTTGTTCAAAAGACCGATCGCGCTGGCAGAAAGCGCCATCTGGTTTTCTTCATCGACCTTCAGCGCCACATTCACTTCCGCATCCAGAAATCCATTGAATGCATTGTACTCGTCCAGATTCTTAAGACCATCCTTTACAAGATCCGACAATTCTTCCGCAGAGATATCCGCAGTCTCGGAAGTTTCAGTAAACACAACCTCTCCGCTTCCGACAGATGTCCTGACGGAAATATCATCTGCAAGTACGGCAGATGTCATCAGAACTGCCGCTGCAGCGGTTCCGGCTGCCACAATCATCATTTTCTTCATTATCTGTTTCCTCCTTCAGTGCTTTGCTTCTACACTACAATGATTCTGCAATCGGGGGATTCCATGCCTCATCAAAACGAATGATACAGATTCATATTCACGAGGATACAGGACATCCCGTACCGATATGTCTGATATTCTACTGGTCTTTTGGAAGAAATGCAAGACTTTGCCTGCCGCACGGGCCTTATTCCGTAAACAGAAGGAAATCCACATTCGGCCGTCTGATCAGGGTATTCTGGTCAGTCCGGTCTCCGTTTTCGTTGACATACTGTCCTTCCAGCACAAGAGCGCTGCTAGCGCCCCCGTCAAGCCCGCGAGCATAATAACAGCCCAGGGAGGAAAAGATTTCCTGCTCTTCATAGATTGTGATGCCGCCGGTATAATCCGCTCCTCCCGCTGTGATGAGATAGTATTCGAGCGGGCGGACCATGCCGATGGCCGTGCGCGGGTACGGGAAACCGTTCCAGTCGTAATCCGTAAGGGCGCATTTCTCCCCGTCACGGATGAGGAGATCCTCGCAGGTACCCCAGGAGAAGACGACATTCTGCGCCAGCACACTTTCTACGGTGTTATAGCCGGGAGAGAAAAGCGTGCCATCCTCTCTGAGACAGATCTCGTACCCATCGGACCATGGCCCGTGCATGACCTTGCCGTTGCGGATCAGAAGTTCGCCTCCCGTAGCAAAACCGGTATCATAACGGAAGTAACTGCCATTGACCAGGACCTTCGCTCCCGTGCGAAGGGCGGCGTCTGCGGGTTCTTCCCGTGTTCCGGCGAAATCACCGTAAGAGTCCTCACCCCGGATCTGTTCCGGATCCCGGATAATGACATGCGTCAGATAATAGAAGCCGGTTTCGGTCTCATGCAGGGTACAGGTGTAGAACAGTCTTTCCGAAAAGTACCGGTAGTCTGCGTTCTGAAACTCATCGGAGCAGGCAATCATTGCCGCGCTCGGGCTTGGATACGGGTCCGGCGAGTGAACCGTCAGGGAAGAAGAAGGCGGCTCGGCCGGCACCTGGGCGGTTTTGGGCTGCGGAAGGACATCCTCAAGAGCCTCTCCCTTCTTTGACTGTGTTTCGCTTACCACCTCAAACAATCCATCCGCTGACAGGAACTGTCCCTCATCTTCCGGTGCGGGAGATTGCTGCTGTGAGGCTTCATCCGTATCGGGAACCATCTGGTCTTCTCCATAGACAGTCTGCAGCCCGCCGCACAGAATCCAGGCTGCAATCAAGATTGACAGTTGTGTTTTTTTCATCAGAATTGTAACCCCCAACTCGGACAGTTTATCATGTTTATCCTGCGAATAAAAGGGAAGATAATTGCGGATCAATATGGTATACTGTTCTTGCGTTACAGGCACAGGGCTGGCCGGGGTGTGAATAGTAACGACAAATCCGCGTGAACAGTTCCTCAGAAGTTTCTTCTAAGCGGCGGTGGAGAATGGTTTATAGAGGAGGAAAACGATGTTTGAACGTAATTATTATGGACATGGGACGCAGTTTTTTGGCGTGGAAGAGCACAGGCTTGTCGGCGGAAGAGGTGACGGGATGCGCCTCTTTCAGGTTCGGAACGGGAGCGGAGTGGAATTCACCGTCTCCGCGGACAGGTGTGCGGATCTTTCCAGACTCTCGTATAAAGGGGTAAACCTGAACTATATGAGCGTCGGCGGCTATGCGCATCCTGCGTACTACGATGACAGGGGAGATCATTTCCTCAAGACCTTCAACTGTGGCTTCCTGACGACATGCGGGCTGACGAATATCGGGATCCCGCAGAAGGACGGGGAGGAAGATCTGCCGCTTCACGGAATCATCGGAAATCAGCCGGCAGACCATATCTGGTACACCAGCGACCAGAAGATGATCGAGGTTCATGCTCACATTCCCGAGATGCAGATCTTCCGGGAGAAGCTGGAACTGGACCGTGTCATTTCATGCCCGGTCGGCGGGACTTCCCTGAAGATTCATGACACAGTCCGTAACATCGGCTCTGGCAGGGAGCCGATGCTGATCCTGTATCACATCAACATGGGTTATCCGCTCCTGAGCGAGAAGGCTCTGGTCAGGGTTAATTCCGAGAAGGTTATTCCGAGGACCGGTCATGCGGCAAAGGATCTGGATTCCTGGGATCGGATGCTCCGGCCGACAGCGGGCTTTGAAGAGCAGTGCTATTACCATGAGTTTGGTCCGAAAAGAGCCTGCGCGAAGATCTTTAATCCGGACGCGGGAGTCGGGCTGGCGCTTCGGTTTGACGCGAAGGTTCTGCCGTATCTTACGGAGTGGAAGATGATGGGAGAGAAGGATTATGTCCTTGGGCTGGAACCGATGATCGCGAAACTGGACGGGAGAAGCGGATTGAGAGAATCCGGACAGCTGCCGTATATCGAGCCTGGAGAAGAGAAAGAGTTTGAGGTCTGTGTAGAGTTTTTTGACAGCAGGGAAGCATTTGACAGCGCATTGTGACGGATGCAGATTTCCTGATGGGGATCATTACCGCTTCAAAGCGGCACCTGCTGACGCGCTGCAGGGCGTCAGCAGGTCAGGCAGCTGCAGCAAAAGATGCTGCAGGAAGGAGGAGGGAAGGACATGGCTTATCTGATGGGAATCGATCTGGGAACTTCCAGCTTGAAAACGATCATAACGGATGAGAGCGGACATGTAGCAGCCGAGGCAGCCTGGGCATATCAGTTTGACAGTCCGCATGGGGGATATTCGGAGCAGGATCCCGGGGTCTGGTGGGACGCGTGCGTGAAGACGATCCGCAGCTGCCTGTCCCGGATCTCTTCAGGCGCGGATGAGGTAAAGGCTCTGAGCTTTTCCGGACAGATGCATGGCGCAGTCCTTCTGGATCACTCTGACACCCCGATCCGGCCTGCCATCCTGCATAATGATGCGAGAAGCTCTGCGCAGGTTGCCATGCTGAAGGAGCTCTTTGGCCCGGAAGGAGTGCGGGATCTGATGATGAATCCGGTCTATACCGGTTTTCTTCTGCCGTCCCTTCTGTGGGTTCGTGAGAAGGAGAGAGAGAATTACGAAAAGATCCGAAGGGTCTGTCTGCCGAAGGATTACCTGAAGCTGAGACTGACCGGAGACGTATCCTCCGACTGCTCAGACGCGTCGGCGACTCTCGCTTATGATATCCGGCGAAACTGCTGGTCGGAAGAGATCCTGGACAGGGTGGGGGTTCCGTTGTCATTTTTCCCAAAGCTGTACGCGACGTCGGACGCGGTCGGACATGTGAGCAGAAGCGCCGCTTTGGAGACCGGTCTGTCTGAATCAACGATCGTGGTTGCCGGCGGAGGCGACCAGGTCATGCAGGGAATCGGAAACGGCGTGGTGACGCCGGGCGTGGCTTCTTCCAATATCGGGACGGCAGGGCAGCTTTCCTACCGGTCAGACAGCCCGGTGGTGAATCCGGATCTGACGATGAACACCTTCACGTCCTACCGGACCGACCAGTGGCTGATCATGGGCGCCATCATGAACGCCGGAGTGACCCTGAAGTGGTTTAACAGCCTGTTCGAAAGCGCGGATTATGGTGCAATCGAGCAAATGGTCAGCAGCGTCAGGCCCGGGAGCGGCGGTGTGGTATTTCTTCCTTATCTGAATGGAGAGAGGACTCCGCACCTGAATCCGGACCTGAGCGGTGTGCTGTTCGGGGTTAACCTGAACACCGGCCGCGCTGAGCTGACACGCGCTGTGATGGAGGGTGTTACTTTCGCGCTCAATGAATGCAAACAGCTGTGTGAGTCGATGGGACTAAGCGCATCGGAAATCATTGCCTCGGGCGGCGGGGCAAGATCCAGAACCTGGCTTCAGATCCAGGCTGATGTATTCAATACGCCGATGAAGGTAACCGATACTTCAGAACAGGCAGGTCTGGGAGCAGCGATTGCGGCCGGCACCGGCGCCGGGATCTATCAATCCGTGGAAGAAGGATGTGAAAGAGCGGTACATTACAAGGATCTGACGGTGGAACCTGACCCGGAGAGCCACCGGATCTATGAGGAGTATTTCCGGATTTTCAAGGAAACCTACCGGTCCTCGAAGGATGTACTTGAACAGATTACACTGCTGGGAAGAAGGACTTCCTGACACCGGCATCATAAGGGACTGTACAGGAATAACGGATGAGACTGCACAGGTTATTTCGGTACGGATCCTGAGCCGGAATGATCTGACGACTGCCGCTCCCGGGTCCGATTGCTGCCGGACCCGGTTTTTATATGGATGATCCGGAAGGACTGCCGGCACTTTAAGCGCAGACAGGCGTTAGAGCGTCAGGCGTTCAGAGAAAGGACTGCCGGCACTTTAAGTGCAGATAGGCGTTAGAGCGTCAGGCGTTCAGAGAAAGGACTGCCGGCATTTGAAACAGCTCCGGCGGCCATGCGCACACAAGTGTGATCAGGAATTGTGAATATGGGACATTTTAGGGAAAAATACATTGGAGACAGGGCATTTTATAAGATGCTCATGGCGGTTGCCGTACCGATTATGATCCAGAACGGCATCACGAACTTCGTGTCTCTTCTGGATAATATCATGGTTGGCCGGATCGGAACAGAGCAGATGTCCGGAGTGGCAATCGTGAACCAGATCATGTTTATCTATTTTCTGTGTCTGTTCGGCGGCATGTCCGGCGCCGGAATCTTTACCGCACAGTATTATGGATACAAGGACAACCGCGGGATCCAGTATACATTTCGCTATAAGCTCTGGATGGGGTTCATCATCACAGCCGTGGCAGTTCTGGTCATGCTGGTGTCCGGCTCCGACCTGGTCAGTCTGTTCCTGAATGAGAGCAGCAGCGGCGGGGACCTCCAGGCGACGTTGAATTACGCCCTGGGATATATGCGGATCATCTTCTTCTCCATGCCTCTGGTTTTTGTCAGCTTCACGTATTCCAGCACGCTGAGGGAGTGCGGGGAGACGATGGTTCCCATGAGGGCAGGGCTGACGGCCGTTTTTGTAAACCTGGTTTTTAACTATCTCCTGATTTACGGAAAGCTTGGCTTTCCGAAGATGGGAGTGTACGGCGCCGCGATCGCAACGGGGATCTCGCGGGCCGTGGAATGTGCGATCATCGTAATCTGGCTTCACACGCACGCGAAGATCCATCCATATATCAGGGGCCTGTACAGCTCTGTGCGGATTCCGCTTCCCGTGGTCAGAAAGTTTTTCGTCACCGGGGCGCCGCTTCTGGTGAATGAGACGCTGTGGTCAACCGGCATCTTTCTGCTGAACCAGGCCTATTCTCTCAGGGGGCTGAACGTCGTGGCGGGGCAGAATATCGCCAGCACCATCAACAATGTCTTCAATATCTCCTTTATTGCGCTGGGCGACGCGATCGCGATCATCGTGGGGCAGCTGCTTGGCGCCGGGAAGATGAAAGAGGCGAAGGACACGGATACAAAGATCATCGCCGCTGCCATTATGATCGGATGCGTTGTGACGGCAGTAATGGTCCTGACGGCCCCCCTGTTTCCAAGGCTGTATAATACGAACCCGGAGGCCAGAAAGCTCGCCACCATGTTCCTGATCGTCATGGGCCTGACGACTCCCAAGGAGGCGTTCCTTCATACGACCTACTTTACGATCCGGTCCGGGGGAAAGACGCTGATCACATTCGTGTTTGACAGCGTATTCATGTGCCTGGTCAGCGTGCCGGTTGCATACATTCTGAGCAGGTTTACCGGGCTTCATGTGATCGCGATTTTTGCAATCATCCATGCGCTGGATCTGATCAAATGCGTGGTCGGGTATGTTCTGGTGAAAAAGAACGTATGGATGAAGAACATTGTTGCCTGAGGTTGCTTTTTGCAATTCTGTAAGTATATAATGGCTTCGCGGTTTTGCAGGTTATTATGATGAAAAGGGATGAAATGAGTATGGCACAGGAAGAACTCAATGCAGCGCTTCTGGGATTCGGAACGGTTGGAACCGGCGTTTATAAGATTATTCAGCGCCAGCGGCCGGAGATGATGCAGAAGCTGAATACGCATCTGAACATCCGGTCTATCCTGGTCCGTGATGTAAAGAAGCATCAAAGCAAGGTGGAGGATCCGTCGATCCTGACGACGTCCTTTGAAGAGATCCTGGAGGATCCGAAGATCGACCTCGTGATCGAGCTGATGGGCGGGATCGAGCCGGCGTTTACCTACATTCGCAGCGCGATGGAAGCCGGAAAGAGTGTGGTGACGGCCAACAAGGACCTGATTGCGGAACATGGAGGAGAGCTGTTCCAGGTGGCGGAGGAGAATCATGTGGAGCTTCGCTTTGAAGCAGCTGTCGCCGGCGGAATCCCGATTATCAGCCCGCTGAAGAACAGCCTTGCGGCGAATGAGATCCGCAGAGTCATGGGGATCGTCAACGGTACCACGAACTTTATTCTGTCGAAGATGACAGATGAGGGGATGGATTATGGGGACGCGCTGGCGGAGGCAACCAGGCTCGGATATGCCGAGGCGGATCCGACGGCGGATGTGGAAGGCTATGATGCCGGCCGCAAGATCGCGATCCTCGCGACGATTGCATTTCACTCCAGAGTCACCTTCCATGATGTTTATACGGAAGGGATCACGAGGATCACGGCAAAGGATATCTCCTATGCGAAGACACTGGGCAGGGTCGTCAAGCTGATCGCGCTCGCGCAGAATACGCCGGATGGGATCGAAGCGAAAGTGCATCCCATGCTGATTCCGGAGAATCATCCTCTCGCTTCGGTCAGCGGATCCTACAACGCGGTCTATGTAGACGGAGACGCGGTAGAGGATGTGATGTTCTACGGAAGAGGCGCCGGCGAGATGCCGACCGCGAGCGCTGTCATGGGAGATGTCTTTTCCATTGCGCGCCGTATCGTGGAGCATTCCCTGGGATCGACCCGGGACAACGTTTACCGGAATATTCCGGTAAAGAAGATCGATAATACCAGATCCTCCTACTTTATCCGCATGGTGGTAGAGGATAAGCCGGGGGTTCTTGCAACCATCGCAAGCATCTTCGGAAACAATTCGGTTTCCATTGAGCAGGTGATCCAGAAGAACAAGATCGGAGCAGATGCCGAGCTGGTGATCATTACCAGCAATGTGAAGGAGCGCCATATCAAAGACGCGCTCCTGATCCTGGAATCAAGCAGTGTGGTGCGTCAGATTGCCACAATCATCCGCGTATACTGACAGTGTAAGGAAGGAGAAGAAGAGATATGAGCAAAAGACCTACGGTTTTGATGATCCTTGACGGCTACGGACTGAATCCGCGAAAAGACCACAATGCGGTTGCGCTGGCACAGACTCCCGTGATGGACAGGCTGATGAAGGAGTATCCTTTTGTGCAGGGTCAGGCCAGCGGGCTTTATGTCGGCCTTCCGGACGGGCAGATGGGCAATTCTGAGGTTGGCCATCTTAATATGGGAGCCGGAAGGATCGTCTATCAGGATCTGACCAGAATCACCAAGGCGATTCAGGATGGAGACTTTTTTGAGAATGAAGTCCTGCTGAAGGCGATGAATCAGGTGAAGGAGCATGACAGCCAGCTGCACCTGTACGGCCTTCTGTCGGATGGCGGCGTCCACAGCCATAACACCCACCTGTATGCGCTTCTGGAGATGGCAAAGAGGCAGGGGCTGAAGAAGGTCTTTGTTCATTGCTTCCTTGACGGACGTGATACGCCTCCTGAAAGCGGCGTGGAGTATGCCAGGCAGCTTCAGGACAAGATGGAGGAAATCGGCGTCGGAAAGATCGGCGTGGTATCCGGAAGATATTACGCGATGGACCGTGATAACCGCTGGGACAGGATTGAGAAGGCATACCGCGCGCTGACGCTGGGAGAGGGAGTTCCGGCTTCTTCCGGAGTCCAGGCGATCAGTGATTCCTACGCACAGGGCGTTACAGATGAGTTTGTTGTTCCTGCTGTCGTGATGGAGAATGGAAAACCCGTCACGACGATTCAGGACAATGATTCGATCATTTTCTTCAACTTCCGTCCGGACCGGGCGAGAGAGATTACCAGGTGTTTCTGCATCGATGACTTTGACAGGTTTGACAGAGGGCCGAGGAAAAAGGTCTTCTACGCATGCTTTACCGATTATGATGTCACGATTCCGAATAAGGAGATCGCGTTCCCGAAGGTGGAGATCACCGAGACCTTCGGAGAATATCTGGCGCAGCATCATATGACGCAGGCGCGCATTGCAGAGACGGAAAAGTATGCCCATGTCACATTCTTCTTCAACGGCGGCGTGGAAGAGCCGAATCCGGGAGAGGACCGGATTCTCGTGAAGAGCCCGAAGGTCGCGACGTACGATCTTCAGCCGGAGATGAGCGCGCCCGAGGTCTGCGACCGTTTCGTCGAAGCGATCCTTTCCGGCAAGTATGATGTGATCATCACGAACTTCGCAAATCCTGACATGGTTGGCCATACCGGCGTGGAGTCTGCCGCCATCAAGGCAATCGAAGCGGTGGACAAATGTGTCGGCCGTGTCGTTGACGCAATCCTTGAAGCGGGCGGACAGATGTTCATCACCGCAGACCATGGAAACGCAGAGCAGCTGGTGGATTATGAGACCGGCGAGCCGCTGACTGCCCACACCACGAATCCGGTTCCGTTTATTCTTGTGAACTATGATCCGGATTATACGCTGAGGGAAGGCGGAGCGCTGTGCGACATCATCCCGACGCTGATTGAGATGATGGGAATGGAACAGCCGAAGGAAATGACCGGAAAAAGCCTCCTTGTACGCCGGTAAGAAACCACAGAAGGCGTAACACTTTTTTCACAGTTTTTCAGAGGTTGTTTTCACATTTGGAACACAACTGGAGCATATCCTGTTTCTATCAGCCAGGGGCAAGGGGGAAAAAAGGATCCGTTCCCCGGCCCGGGCAGTTTCAGAATAAGAGGCGGCCGGTAACCGGCCTGAGATAGAAAGGGGTAAATGATCCATGAAGAAAAGATTTGCAGCAGGCATTACAGGAGCAGTAATCGCAGGCGCACTGGTAATCGGACAGCTGGCACCGACTGTTTTTGCCGAAGAGGGAGAGACGAAGCTTGTCGTATCCGAGACAGAGACAGAGGCGGCTGAGACACAGGAGCAGACTGAGGAGACGGAAAAGAAGTCTTACGCGCAGCTGGAGACCACCAAGACGGAGGATTCGCTGGTTACCGCAGTCGATGTGTCTGGAGTCGTCGAAGCAGTCATGCCGTCGATCGTGACGGTCACCGAGAAGAGCGTCCAGGAGGTGATGGACTGGTTCGGACAGTCTCAGCAGTATGAGGTACAGGGCGCCGCGAGCGGCTTCATCATTGCGCAGAATGACGATGAGCTTCTGATCGCAACCAACAATCACGTCGTGGAAGACTCAACAGAGGTGACGGTTGCCTTCTCCGCCGACGCTGAGGATCCGGATGATCTTCTTGCATCCGCGAAGGTGAAGGGGACCGACCCCAGGACGGACCTGGCTGTCATCGCGGTCAGCCTGGACGATATCAAGGAAGATGTCCTGAAGCAGCTGAAGATCGCTGTCCTGGGCAATTCCGATAATCTGAAGGTCGGACAGACCGCAATCACAATCGGCAATTCTCTTGGAGAAGGGATCTCCGTTACATCCGGTATCGTCAGTGCGCTGGATGTCGAGGTTGTCGTGCAGGATGGCTCAAAATTTACGGAATTCCAGACAGACGGTGCGGCGAACCAGGGCCAGAGCGGCGGCATGATCGTTAACGCAAAGGGTGAGGTCATCGGAATCTTTAACGCCGGTTACCTCAGCGGAGACAATATGGGATA
Source organism: uncultured Lachnospiraceae bacterium (assembly GCA_902767065.1). Taxonomy (GTDB): domain Bacteria; phylum Bacillota; class Clostridia; order Lachnospirales; family Lachnospiraceae; genus Porcincola. The sequence continues at coordinate 14,235 of CACXFW010000084.1, forward strand.
TGGAATCCCGATCAGCACGGCGATCCCGGTTCTGCAGGATCTGATCAACCGTGAGACCAGGGACGCCCTGGATGAGCACGGCTACATGGGCATCACCGTTGTTGCGGTTTCCTCCGAGGCAAGCAATTACTATAACATTCCGGAAGGCGCCTATATCTATGAGGTGTCGGAAGGATCCGCCGGCGATAAGGCTGGTCTGAAGAAGGGTGACATCATCGTTGGATTCGACGGGATCACGATCGATTCCAAGGAAACGCTCCTGCGCCAGGTTGCATACTATGCTCCGGATGAGACCGTCGAAGTGAAGGTCATGAGACAGGGAGCAGACGGATATGAGGAGAAGACCTTTGAAGTGACCCTCGAGGAAGGCTCTGAGGATGTGAAGCAGTCCTCCCAGTCCTCTCCGGCGCCTCAGAACAATGGCGGATATGGCATTCCGGAATTTCCGGGGAATCCCTTCGGCGGCTTTTTCGGAGGAAATGAGTAAGAAGGAAAGCAGCGCTTGCTGCCGGATGATGTAAAGATTTATAGTCAACGTCAAATATGATTTGACGTTGACTA
>CACXFW010000085.1 GCA_902767065.1 uncultured Lachnospiraceae bacterium
GCGGGCTACGCTGACTGACGACAACGCAACAGCTGACGACAAGGTGGTACGAATTAATAAAAGAATGATTGAGACGACACACTAGAGAAAAGCCGGCGGCAAAAGCACTATGATGGCCGCCGGAAGCTGATTGCGGATTGTTCCCCGCTCCGGGCACAGGCAGCTGTCCCGCTGAAAGCCCCATGCCGGGTGCGGCCCGCAATATCTTCGTCAGGACAGCAGGATCCGGTCGTTATCCAGTTCCTTTCCGGCCTGGATCTTAAACTGCTCCAGCAGATCCTCCACCCTCATCGAGGCGCGTTCCTCCCCGCTCTTATCCAGGATGATCCTCCCGCTGAACATCATCAGCGTGCGGTTCCCGACCTCCAGAGCCTGATGCATGTTGTGCGTCACCATCAGGCAGGTCAGGTCCCGTTCTTTTACAATCTTTTTCGTCAGTTCCAGCACCTTCCCGGCGGTAGCCGGATCGAGAGCGGCGGTGTGCTCATCCAGAAGAAGGATCTTCGGCGTCACCATCGTAGCCATGACAAGCGTCAGGGCCTGACGCTGGCCGCCGGACAGAAGCCCTACAGGATTCTTCATGCGGTCCTCCAGTCCCATGTCCAGCTGTGCAAGCTGCTCCCGGAACAATTCCTTCTCCTTTCTGGAAATCGAAGAAAACAGGCTTTTCTGGTGATAGGAAGCCTTCAGGTAAGCGAGCGCCATGTTCTCCTCAATGGTCATATGCGGCGCCGTACCCCTGAGCGGGTCCTGGAACAGATGGCCGATATCCCTGCTTCTCAGATACTCCTTCTTGAAGGTAATATCCTCTCCGTCAAGAATGATCGCTCCGGTATCCGTATAAAATGCCCCGGTAATCGCGTTAAACAGGGTTGATTTTCCGGCGCCGTTGCTCCCGACGATCGTCGCGAAATCGCCCTTTTTCATCTCGAGATTCACATTGGAAAGCGCTGCTTTCTCATTGATCGTTCCCGAATTGAATGTCTTGCTGACATTGACCAGCTGCAGCATCAGACCACTCATGCCTGTACCCTGTCCTTTCTCTTCCTTCTGCGATAAAACTCCAAGGCGGTTTTTACATGAGGAGCGCAGATCGCGACAGTAACGATAATGGCGGACGCCAGCTTCAGGAACTCAGCCGGCATGCTGAACTTCATCGCGATGGCAACGATCAGGCGGTATACACACGAACCCAGGACCGCACCGAGGGCACGCACGAAGATCGGCCCCCTTCTGACCAGCGTCATACCGATCATCAGGGACGCCAGTGCGATCGTAACCTGCCCTGTGCCGAAATTGATGTCGCAGCTCTTCTGGTACTGGGCGAGCAGCGCTCCGGAGAGCGCCGTCAGAGAAGAGGAAAGGCAAAGGCCTACGGTAATGGTGAACGCGGGATTGATCGAGGATGCCATCACCATGGATTCATTGTCTCCCGTGGCGCGGATCGAAAGCCCCAGCGTTGTGTTCAGAAACCAGTGCAGGATCAGGCAGATCACCAGTATCACCGCGAGCAGAATGAGAACGGTATAAAGCTTCTTATAGACCGGATGGGAGGAAACGCCCTTGGCCAGTGAGAAGATCGTGTCTGAGCCGAATACATTCAGGTTCGCGCTGGATCCCATCGCGAGGAAGTTGATCGTGTACAGGCCGGTGTTGACGATAATGCCTGCCAGGATCGACTGGACATGAAGCCTTGTCTGAAGGAATGCCGTCACGTATCCGGACAAAACCCCTGCGGCCATGGCAGCCGGAAATGCGAGAAACGGATGCCCGGAAACCGTTACGCTTGCGCCGATGGCGCAGCCCAATGTAAAGCAGCCATCCGTAGACAGATCCGCAATGTTCAGCAGCATAAAGGAAATGTACAGCGCAAGGGCGACAAGTCCGTACAAAAGCCCGAGTTCCATGGATGTGGTGAACTGGGACCCTGTAAAAAACTGAATCATGAATCGGCACTCCTCACAGACAGGACAACATCAGCGGGTATCATTATTCGTCAGAGGTATCCTCGTATCACGATTCTACATCCGAGAATTCCTTTGCCGTCACGGTCGTACGCACTTCGTCGCACAGCTCTTCAAACATGCTGTAGTCAAGGCCGATCGCTTCCGCCGTCTCGGTGTTTACGGTGACAATCCCGTTATCCAGCATCTGAACCGGCGTTTCTGCCGGATCCGCGCCTGCCAGGATGTCGGCAACCATGTCGGCTGTAGCAATTCCGAGGCTCTCATAGTTCACGCCGTATCCGCAGAATGCTCCGTTGAGCGCGAAGGAATCCGCTCCGCAGTAATGTGGAATTCCGGCATCCAGGAAATCCTCATAGATATTCAGTTCAGCAGTCATGACCGTATTGTCGGTAGGCGTAAAGACAGCTTCCACATCCTCCCCGATCAGAGCCTGAGCAGCCTGAATCACCTCATCGGCAGTGTTTCCGGTCTTCTCGACAACCTCAATCCCGTTCTCCTCGCAGAAGGCCTTTGCTTCCTTTACCGGCTTCTCGGATGCGGATTCACTCTTCGAGTACAGGAGACCGATTTTGCTGATCTCAGGATTTGCGGCAGTAATCAGCTTCATGACGGCTTCCGTGTTCAGACCGTCAGAGGTGCCGGTGACATTGCTCCCCGGCGCATCATTGGATGCCACCAGTTTGGCGCCTTCCGGATCAGACACAGCCGAAAAGATCACGGGGATCTGAGAATCCTCAGTGGCAGCCTGCATGATCACAGCGGCCGGAGTCGCGATCGGGACAATCGCGTCAACCTCCTGATCGACGAAATCCGTCGCCATCTGGTTCAGCGTCCCGGAATCGGCGTTCCCATTCTTATCAATCACTTCAATCGTAATGCCAAGCTCTTCACTCTTCACGGCAAGTTCGTCGATGATCGCCTGTTCAATCTGGTTCAGGGACGCATCGTCGACGAACTTGGCAATCGCGACAGTTACGGTCTTTTCCTCATCCGCCATGACAGACAGCGGAAGGGCAGCCGCGAAAGTCATGGATGCAGCGATCACACAGGCAAGGCTTCTTTTCATCATGAGTTCCTCCTCCATTCACATGTCAGCCGCCGGCATAATCCGGCCGAAGGCTGCTCTCAGAAAATCACGCTTCTGAGAGATCAACACATAGTGTGGTAACTGTTCAGTCCTCCACAGTTCAGGACACAGAGTGTGCTGAACTGTTGTTATTATTCGCAGACAGACAGGCTGTGAATAGCCAGATACCGTTCGAAAGTGCGAGTCTTGAGAGACGAAGCAGTTTCGATTACGGTATCGGCAACCGACCGGACTAAGTCAGATATAAACATAGGTTTATAGATGAGTAACGAACAGTTACAAAATACGCTCTTTATTATATTACAGTATTAAAGTGCAGACAAGAAACCAGCAGTTGACAGATGCGCATACAGAGGTTTCATTGTTACAGGTCGCACCCCGGCCAGCCTCCTGCTTAAGACACAGGGATCCTTCGTTACTCCCCCCGAAAGTCTACACTCAGGATCTCTGTCTCTGCCTTGGGGCCGGCCGGGATGTAACCTGTAACGTCTCATTTTCAAAACCAGGTCCACATCCTGGCTCCGCGGATTCGGGCAGTCTTTCCATATACGGAAAAAACCACCGGGAATGATTCTCCCGGAGGTCTTTTTCCTCTTTTATGACAGATCGACGGATCCGGTTCAGGCTGACTGATAAGGTCCCTGCTTGACATCTTTCATGGAGAAGGAGAGCCTTCCCATCTTGTCCTTGCCCAGGCATACGACCGTCACCCTGTCTCCGAGCGTCAGGACATCTTCCACATGGTTGATCCTGTGCTTCGCGATCTTGGAAATATGGACCATGCCTTCCTTTCCGGGTGCGAATTCGATAAACGCGCCGAATTCCTTGATGGAAACAACGGTTCCGGACAGAATCTGGCCTTCTTCAAATTCTGTGGTAATGATACGGATCATATCGATCGCGGCATTGATCGCATCGATATCGGTTCCGCATACATTGACGCTGCCATCCTCATCAATGTCGATCTTCGCACCGGTGCGGGCAACAATCTCATTGATGGTCTTGCCTCTCTGGCCGACCACATCCCCGATCTTCGCAGGATCGATCTGAATCTGGACGATCTTCGGCGCATACGGGGACAGCTCTGCACGGGGCTCGGCGATGCAAGGGGTCATGACTTCGTTGAGGATATACTCCCTCGCCTGTCTTGTACGGGCAATGGCCTCCTCCACGATCGGACGGGTCAGCCCATGAATCTTGATATCCATCTGGATCGCAGTAATTCCGTCATGCGTTCCGGCGACCTTGAAGTCCATGTCTCCAAAGAAGTCTTCCAGACCCTGGATATCCGTCAGAACCAGGTAATCATCATCCGTCTCCCCGGTTACAAGGCCGCAGGAGATTCCCGCGACTGGCTTTTTGATCGGGACGCCGGCAGCCATCAGGGACATCGTGGATGCGCAGATGGAGGCCTGGGAGGTCGAACCATTGGACTCAAACGTCTCAGATACAAGACGGATCGCGTACGGAAATTCTTCCTTGGAAGGAATCATCGGGCGAAGCGCTCTCTCCGCCAGAGCGCCATGACCGATCTCACGGCGTCCCGGGCCTCTGGACGGCTTGGTCTCGCCAACCGAGTAGGACGGGAAATTATACTGATGGATGTAACGCTTCTCGGTGATATTGTCATCGAGACCTTCCACTCTCTGAACTTCAGACAGCGGAGCAAGCGTTGTGATCGTGCAGATCTGCGTCTGTCCGCGCGTGAACATGGCGCTTCCGTGAACTCTCGGGATCAGATCGATCTCCGCTGCCAGCGGACGGATCTCATCAATCCTTCTTCCGTCCGGTCTCTTGTGATCCTTCAGGATCATCTTGCGGACTGTCTTTTTCTCATACTGGTACATCGCGTCAGGAAGGATGGCAAGCCAGTCTTCCCTGTCCGCCCACGCTTCTTCCACACGCTGTGTCAGGGCACGGACATTCTCTTCTCTCTCCTGCTTGACGTCGGTAAAGACAGCCTTCTCCATCTCCTCGCCGGGAACTAGCTCCTTCAGCGCCGCGAAGACTTCTTCCGGTACAGCCGCCGACTCATAGGCATGCTTCGGCTTGCCGGCCTCGGCTACAATCTTGTTGATAAAGTCGATGATGGTCAGGTTGATGTCGTGGCACTTGTAGATCGCCTCGAGCATCGTCTCTTCCTTAACCTCCTTCGCACCGGCTTCGATCATGATGACCTTGGTGGAGGTGGAAGCGACGGTCAGCTGAAGATCGCCCTCATCCCACTGCTTCTGGGAGGGATTGACAATAAACTCACCGTCAACCAGGCCCATCTGCGTCATCGCGCAGGGTCCGTCAAACGGGATATCGGAAATGCATGTTGCGATGGCTGATCCGAGCATGGCAACCAGTTCGGGCCTGCATTCCGGGTCAACGCTCATGACAAGATTGTTCAGGGTGACATCATTGCGGTAATCCTTCGGAAACAGGGGACGCATGGGACGGTCGATCACTCTGCAGGTCAGGACAGCGTTCTCACTGGACTTGCCCTCCCGCTTGTTGAATCCGCCCGGCATCTTGCCGACCGCATAGTATTTTTCCTCAAAATCTACCGACAGCGGAAAGAAATCGATACCTTCACGGGGCTTTTCAGACGCAGTAGCCGTACTCAGAACGGTCGTGTCGCCATAATGCATGAAAGCCGCGCCGTTCGCCTGTGCCGCAACTCTTCCGACATCGACACTGAGCGTACGTCCGCCGATCTCCATGGAAAATGTTTTTCCCTTCTGCATGTTATCTACTATTCTCCTTTCGATATAAAGCTCAAAAGCACCCGGCCCAGCAACGGTCCGGGTGCTTACGTACAGAATTATTTACGAAGTCCGAGCTTCGCGATCAGAGAACGATAACCCTCGATATCTGTCTTCTTAAGATATTCCAGAAGGCCTCTTCTCTTACCAACCATCTTCAGAAGTCCTCTTCTGGAATGATGATCCTTCGGATTCACTTTCAGGTGCTCGGTGAGCTCCCTGATGCGCTCTGTGAGAACCGCAACCTGAACCTCGGGGGAACCGGTATCTCCGGGCTGTCTTCCATACTCTTCAATAATTGCTGTCTTCTTTTCTTTTGTAATCATCTTTCAATCCTCCTGTGTAGAAAAACGCCGTTCACGAAGGAGCGGCCGGAGTAATCCTGCTCCTGAGTGAAGGCTGACAGGCCTGCCTGAGGCAAACCCAAAACCATACTTTGGAACTATAACATCATCGTCAGATTCAGTCAAGTCTGTGCCAGTATCGATTTTTCTCGATTGTTCCGGAGTCTATTATACTCGCGAACGAAATCTATTGCCGAATAGAATTCTTCACCGCGGTATATACAGTTCACGTAACATGTCTGCCTTCGGCAGCC
>CACXFW010000086.1 GCA_902767065.1 uncultured Lachnospiraceae bacterium
AAAAGCGAAATGCTACAACGGGCGCCACTGAAAAGTGGCGCTTCATTTTACCCGGTGGCGCATGGTTTTACATTTACTTCAAAGTCAAAGCATATTGATCTGAAAGCCATTTTTTATTATTGAGTCTGTTCTGTCTGTAATCTCTGAAAAGACAGGAAGTTTAAGGCACATTTGCTGCGCGGACAAGCGTGTGAATATAGGCAGACAAAGCGTCCGTATTATCTGTCCACCCGCAGATACATTCAAACCATTTGGCAGGATCTTTATAGCTGCGCTGAAAAACCGGCGTGAAGGATTCCTCCGGCTGCGGAAGAAAGAATCCCTGCTTTTTGGCATAACAGTTCTGCGCCTTCGCTTTCTCGCGGTGGGACGGGTCTACGAAGGAGGCGACACTTTTATGAATCGCTGTATCTTCTGCAGGCAGGTAATAGTAATTCCTGTAGTCAGGGAAGAAATGACGCAGAGTGCCGGAAAGCGGACGGAGTAAGATATAGACGTGATCTCCAGACAGCGTGACCAGACAGTGCTCTCCGAATGCAAGATGGAGCGGTATCGGAACAGACACCTCGAGCGGGTATTCAACCTCCAAACAATATGATCCTTCTATTGGTTTTCCTGATTCATCCAAATCCTTCAGATCTTCTGAATCTGCCAAGCCGGCTAAACCTGGTATATCTTCTGAATCCTCTGAAGAATTCCATGGATTCTTGAGTATGCGTACGGGCGCTGTGCTTTGTATGGCCATGGGGTAGGCAAGCAGAGGCGTCATGGCAAGCATTCCCACCACATCCTCATAGTTGTGAAGAAACAGCGCATGAAGTGCTGCCGTCCTGTCATCACAGGAGTGATCACGCAGGGAGCGGTAGACATCGATCAGTTCTCCTCCGTTAAAAGGATCCTGCCTCTTAATCATCAGAAACCGTTCCACGGATTTTTGATTCAGCTTTTTCAGACTGAGCATATCTTTATATGGACGGATCTCACGATAAAGATCCACACTTCTCAGAGGTGTGAAAGGATCCTCCATTCCATAAGCTTCATATTTTTCTCTCAGATAAGGAAGATCAAAGCGGTCTCCGTTGAATTCGATGATGGTATCATACCGGCTCAAAACCTGCCCGAATTGTTCCAGAAGCAGTTTTTCATCCAGAAATGATTCCGCGATGATTTGGGTCACGGTCCAGCCTTTTTCAGGGGCAGCAGATGAAGCATTGTGCGGCTTACTGAAGCCCGGGTTTGATATAGACAGAATGGACGGATTTCTTACCGCCCAGCCAATCATGTATAGGCTCGAAGTAGATGCTCTAAATCCTGTTGTCTCAATATCAAAATAAATGACTTTGTCCGGATCGAGTCCAAATGCTGTCAGATATCCTTCCTCGCAGGAAGCATCATTTATTCTTGTCTTCATAAACTGTCAACCCGCCTGGTAACACGGTTTATCACGACGAAAAAACGTCAGGTCCAATTTTCAAATCAGATAGTATCACGGCTTTGACAGGTGAGTAAAGAGAGACTTTGCCAGCAGTGAATGAGAGAGGCTTTGCCAGTAGTGATAGAGTGAGGCTTCGTCAGTCGTGCAGGAGAGAGGTTTTGCCAGGTGCGTAATAGAGAGGCTTTGCCAGTCGTGCAAGGAGGGATTTTTCAGGCATCCAAAGGGAACTTGATAACCAGGCTTCCATCCATTATCATAAGACAAGGTTTTCTGTTTTCAATCTGAGCGAAAAACGAAATATTGTATGAGTGATTGTATGTGTATTCGGTTCAGCAGACAGATGGGACAGAAAAGATTAAGAGTATTCAACAGGCAGGGAGGTTGCTTACAATGAAGAAACCGGTTCTCGTAATTATGGCAGCAGGAATGGGAAGCCGTTACGGTGGTTTGAAGCAGATCGATCCGGTTGATGATAAGGGACATATCATCATGGATTTTTCGATCTACGACGCACGCCGTGCGGGATTTGAGGAGGTCATTTTCATCATCAAGAAGGAAAATGAGCAGCTGTTCAGGGAGGCGATCGGCGACCGGATCAGCAGGACGATGAAAGTCCATTATGTATTTCAGGAAATCCAGGATATTCCGGATGGATTCAAAGTTCCGGAAGGAAGAAAGAAACCGTGGGGGACCGGGCATGCTGTTCTGAGTGCAAGAGATGTGATCCATGGCCCCTTTGCCGTGATCAACGCGGATGACTATTATGGCCCTGAGGCGCTGCGGCTGGTGTATGATTTCCTTGCGGCGCAGGAGAATGCTGCCGGAGAAGAACAGAAACAGGAATATGTCATGGCCGGATACCTTCTGAAAAATACGCTGACGGATAATGGTTCTGTCGCCCGCGGCGTATGCAGCGTGGATGATTCCGGAAACCTGGTCTCGATCGTGGAACGCACTAAGATCATCCGGACCGCGGACGGTGCGGCGTACTCGGAGGATGACGGGAAGACCTGGATCCAGGTGGATCAGGACAGCGTCGTCTCGATGAACATGTGGGGATTCCCGGAATCCTTCCTTGGCGAGCTGAAGGAGCGTTTTCCCCGTTTCCTGGAGAGGGAACTGGAGAGGAATCCGCTGAAGTGCGAGTATTTCCTGCCTTTCGTGGTAAATGACCTGATGGAGGAAGGCAGGGTACGTGTGAAGGTTCTGACCGTGCACGACGTATGGCACGGCGTCACCTACGCCGAAGACAAGCAGGAGGTAGTGGATGCGATGCGCGCCCTGAAAGAGGCAGGAGCCTATCCGGGCATCTGAGGAATCGGAAAAGAAAGGGGTGGCATTCACCTCGAAAAAGCCGTATAATAAATTGGTTGACGGATGCGGAACAGTGTGTCCGTCCCGGGAAATGGATAATTCCTAAGCTCGAAGAACTCATTACGAATGCCGTTCGATGGAACGGGGAAAGGAACCTGTTATGAATGTATTTGCAGACGCTATTGAGAAGGTAGTTGCCCGCGAAGTCCTT